>CAXSIE010000051.1:11396-13509 GCA_964237295.1 uncultured Flavihumibacter sp.
TTTGTTCAGTATTGGTCAAGGCGCCAATTTCATGGTTTATCTTGTGTGCTTTAACGTATAACGTAATTTATACAAAACGTAATGGTTGAAAGCATAAACAAAAAAGCTGCCATGAAAAGATTCCGTACAAGTGAGGCTCTCATCCTTTCTTTCACCGGAAGAAAGGATTGCGAACAATCACCTGATTACAACCGGAGTCGCCATGAAAATAATCTGTCGGCTCCCAAAAATATAAAGACTAAACTTTAAAACAGAACAAATATTATTTAATAAAAAAACAATAAACAAATGTCAACGAACAAAATTGCATTAGTAACCGGCGGCAGCCGCGGATTGGGTAAAGACATGGCATTGAACCTTGCAAAAAAAGGTATTGATGTAATAGTTACTTATAACAGCAAAAAAGACGAAGCCCTTGCAGTAGTTGCAGAGATTGAAAAAGCCGGTCAAAAAGCTGCCGCCCTTCAGTTGGATGCAGGAGATGTAAAGAGCTTTGATGCTTTTTTCGTGCAGGTAAAAGAGTTGTTGAGCAACACTTTCACTACAGAGTGTTTTGATTTCTTAATCAATAATGCGGGAACAGCCCTCTATGCTGCCTTTGCCGAAACCACTGAAGAACAATTTGATACAGCCCTAAACATTCATTACAAAGGTGTGTTCTTCCTCACACAAAAAGCGTTGCCGTTCATTAATGATGGCGGACGTATCATAAACATTTCGTCGGGGCTTGCACGTTTTTCTTTCCCCGGTTCTTCGGCTTATGGTTCTATGAAAGGGGCTATTGAAGTGCTTACACGATACCTCGCAAAAGAATTAGGTTCAAGAAGCATTGCGGCAAATGTGGTTGCTCCTGGCGCTATTGAAACAGACTTTGGCGGCGGTCATGTGAGAGACAATAAAGAACTAAATGTTCAGGTAGCAGGTATGACAGCATTAGGTCGTGTTGGTTTGCCGGACGACATTGGCGGTGTGGTAGCTTTTTTATGTACCGAAGATGCAAAATGGATCAACGGGCAAAGGATAGAAGTATCAGGTGGTACATTGCTGTAAAAATGATTTCTTACAAAGGCAGGATTGTATTAATCCAATCCTGCCTTTTTTACAACTAAACAAACAACATGAAAATTGAAAGTGGCAAACTCATTTAATTACACCCTTCTAAACCTTTAACAACAATGGTTCGGCATAAAAAAACAACGAAGGCCTGAAATCGCTTCACATCACCTATTTCTACCAGGATGCTGGTCGCTGTCGGCGGGCCAACACCCGGAATGGTACGCAAAAGATAATGATTCTTTTTATAGCGTTCTTCCCGCATCATTTTTCTAATAGCGGTACTGCTTTCCTGGTGGGCTTCGGCGAAGCCATTAGTCATGATGAATTTGATACTCAATGAAGTGATCTTAAAAAATTGCTGGGAAGAAAACCAACATCGTTGAACGACTACTGATAGGTCTTTATCAATCATAATCTGAAACAAGGTTAATCTTAACATGAAGCTGATGTGGGAAACTGCGTCAGCTTTTTGTATAGAAATAAAACACAAAAACAGACCACAAACATGTGGATTGGCATTATAACGCATTCATTCAGCTTTTCAGGCAGTTCATTATTTAGCTCCAGTCATAGCATGATGGAACGCAGTTGAAAACCAACAGTAGATATCCGCAATAAAATATAAATTTGGTCTTCAGACTGAATTTAAATTTACATAGCGAATATGTTTTCTGAAATAAAATAACAAATGTTTATTAAGGAATCCCTTTATCATAACATAAATTTAAAAATTTCAATTTCCAAAGCTGATTTTGAATTGTTTTCCGACTGCTTTAAATCCAAATTAATCAGCAGAAAGGAAAAAATTGTTGTAGAGGGAAAATTCAACAATAAATTATATTTCGTTGAAAAAGGTCTGTTGTTTTCCTTTAAACAACTGGACAATGGCGACAAGCAGGTAATCCAGTTTGCGAAAGAAAATAATTGGATTTCTGATCTTTATAGTTTTCTTACCGGATCAAAAGCATTATTTACCATTCAGGCATTGGAAGCGTGCGAAGTATGGGAACTTTCAAAAGCTGACCTTGATGAAGTATGCAGGCAACATCACTCAATG
>CAXSIE010000051.1:13519-17867 GCA_964237295.1 uncultured Flavihumibacter sp.
TACAGGTTGAATACCCAAAATGCTTATATAAATACATTACTGCGCCTGTCCAACGTTTATTCAATTGACGCAGAAGCTAAATATAATGAAATCCGGAACGTTCAGCCCGATCTGTTGCAACGGGTTCCTCAATATCTCATAGCTTCATATCTGGGTATTTTACCCTCTTCATTAAGCAGGATCAGGAGTAAAAAATCAAACGCATAATTTCTTAGCATAGGCCAACGGTTAATGGATTAATGTGCCGGTAATTTTGCTTTATCAATTTATTAAAAAATTAAGCAAATGAAAAAATTAAGCCTTAGCGTTTTAACGGCAGCAATAGTACTGACCAGCTTCTCGCAAAGCAGCACGCATGCGGTGGAACAGCAAAACATCAATAACTTCCATTTAGTGGATTTTGTGGGCTGGAATACAAATATGGAAGTTTTGGCACATTATCATACCAGTGATGTAAAGGTATTCGGAGACGGTTGGAAAACTGTCGGTATGAAAGACCATGAAGTTATGATGGAAAAATCAATTAAAGAGATGCCCGATGCAAAAGTGATTCAGCATACTCCCAATGTGGCGAAAGGCGAATGGACAGGCGTTATAGGCAGATCGCCGCAATTTAATATGGCTACGATAGTAAAATGGAAGAATGCCCGGATCAACTACGAATATTTATTTTACAAACAGTTATCAGCTACCGAAGCAACAGCATTGAAACCTTCTGCCAAACCATTTGCCAGTTTTGCAAGCCCAAATGACAAAGCATTAGCTATTGCGGTTAATGTGCAGCCTGAATGGAGTTGTACTATGGATGAAGTAAACGGTAAGCGCACGGCTTTTTTTATTAGAACGGTTAACGGAAAAGTGGTGGAAAGGCTGGTGTTTCAATAACCCCGGCAATGCTGCTTGCAGTAGCTTATAAAATAGTAATCGAATCAAATGTAATTTATCAAAAGTGCGGGCAAACAACACTTGTCCGCACTTTTATTTAAGCGATGACTTGGTATAGCATTGGCAAGAATCATTTATAAATAAGATTGTACGAGTAGAGACTATGAATAAAAAAGAAAGATTAAAGCAGTTGGAACTGGAAAACAATCGGTTAAAGATTGCTTTAGCAGACGCTTACATGGCAAAGGATTGTCTGGAAGGAGTTATCAAAATGGCTAATGAGGAATATCAGACGGATTTAAAAAAATTATTGGTAACCAGTCACCCGGCAGTACAAAGGACAATATAAGGTAAGGGATTTATGTAGCTTTTGGGGTGTTAGCAGACAAGCGTTCTACAAAGATCGGACAGCCATTAAAGGTAAGGCAGCGCAAAAAGGTATTATATTAGCTGATGTAAGGAATCTTCGTAAAGCGCATGTGAGGATGGGTATACTGAAAAGCGTAGTTTAAAAGATGCGGGGGCTGCTCCGTTAAAAAAGCAAGAAACCGCATCTTTGATACGAATATAAGTAACAGAAATTAATGAAACCGTTAGTGTGACTGGTGTCGATATAGAAAAGCTGATGATCATAATTTTCTATCATTTAACGCCTAAGCTTCTCTTAGCGGCTCGTTTTTTTTGTTAAGACAGATTTTGTCAGATTTGCTTTTGCTTTTTTTGACGATTTCGCCTTTTTGTTAAAGTCTAAGCATAAGTTTAACCAAAACTCAAAATTCTTTTTCGTCTTAATACCGTCCGGACTTATGTAGCAATAGCCTTTATATTCCCTGCCTCTCATTACCATTGAATGATAACCCACCTTATTTGACAGCTCATCTTGTAAAACCGGGTCAAAGCGACACATTAGGTTGTCGCGGCTTACGCATACACACATCTTATTATTTACCATAAAAGTAAGTCCCTGGAACATTTTCTTTTCTTCAATTTTTAAGTCGGAAAAATCCAGAAGGTATGCTCTTATTCTGTCGGCAAGTTTGCTGTCGTAAGCCATAGTATCCAAATTATTTTAAATTGTTGACAAAGGTTAAAGTATCGAAATAATTCGATAATGATTGCAGCTTTTTGCTTTTAACTGTTCATAGTTCCACTACATTCTAGTTAATTAGATTTCTACAAATTGTTTTTTACTTTGTTGTTGTTTAATATCGCTTTTAATTCGCCAATTTGTTCTTCCGATATATTTCCTTTTGGTATTGGATTGCTCACTTGCTTATTTTGCCAAATTAATATCCAGTTTTTAATATGTGTCACTTTATAAATTTTTCCCCACGACAACTGAGAATTAAAAGATTCTCCTTTCAATGATAAATATTCATTGTCAAAATGATATTCTATTGTCTCGGTGATCCTGTTATTTGCAGTATAATTTCTTACTGCGCCAAAATATGTCAGTAAAGGAAGAGCGATCAACATAACAAACGGGCCAATTACATAGATAAAAGAGTTAAATTGATAAAACATCGCAACTCCAATGGCTGTTAATATCCCTAAAGCAATAAATACAGTATATAATTTCATTGAAAGTTTACCGTAAAGCAAAATAAAATTTAACTTAATAAAGTCTTGCTTAGTCAATTTTGATTTGATAACCATCTTTAATTTTTAAGGTTTTGTAATGGTAGCCAACACAGACGGCTTTAGGCAGGTGAGGGAATAAATTCCGTCTTAGTTCATTATGTCCTTTTACATAACCGCCTTCCCAACCATTTGCCCATTGTACATTTGGATCTAGTGTTAAAAGAACTTTGTCGATGTCCCTTAAGTTAAAGGCAGAATATGCGTGACTGATTAACTCTTCGTATTGCTTTCTCATGATACTTATTTAAGCTGCATAGTATGTTACACAAGCGCAATACACTCTACCGATATTAAGATACCTGCGGGAAAAGGCATAACTTGAGGAGTGCTTCTGGCGGGGGGATTTTCTGAAAACACTTCTCCATAAACTTTATTCAATATACTGAAGTCATTTCCTGAAACCATAAAAACTGTTGTTTTTACAATTTTATCAATACTACTTCCGAGTTCTTCAAGAATTGTTTTGATGTTCATAAAAGATTGCATGGCTTGTTCCTCAAAGCTGTCACTTAGCTTGCCAGTAATTGGATCGAAGCCCGGAGTGCCTGATATAAATATAAAATTATCAGCAATAACTGCTTGAGGAAACACTTCCGTCATTCTTGGTATTTTTGCTGTATTAAAATTTTGTCTGGCCATCATTTCTTTTTTGGTAAAACAAAGTGTTGAGTAAGGCAGCGCACAATGTTAAAGTATTTACGAAGGCTGGAAATTAATTGTTTGTCCGGCCTGACTTTCCAATGTTAAAATTAGAAATAAAAGTTGATGATTTAATATGCTGTTGAAGAATTGTTGCCAAGCCCGGACCACTGATGCCAAAAGTTGTATATCACTGTTCTTTTCAGTTGAACTTTCATCGTTCTTTTTATTTTTCTTTGAACTTTTGTGTTCATTATTTTTATTTAAAATTAAATAGTTCTTCGGGGCGATTATCACTTTCAACATTTTTAATCGCCCCATATTTGTTGCTATAAATAAATGAAACCGAAAGGATAGCAGAAAAAAACAATGGCATTATTGCAACAGATATAGGGTCGCCGCTTGATGTGTGTGCAATAAATGCTGAAATAAATGTTATTGCAAATCCCACATAAGCCATGTCTTTTATTTCTTTAGGTATAAATGGAATCAACAAAATAAGAGCACCGATAATTTTTGCGGTTGCCAGTTCTATTCTGAAGTAACCCGGAAAGCCAAGATGTACAAAAGCTGCTTTCATTTCTTCGTTTGTAAAATAACCAAAGGCAATAAAGAGCATCATTGCTCCAAGTATACCCTTAGTCGTCCAGTAAATAATTTTATTTTTTTTCATTCTGTTTATTTTATTGTTTAAGATTATAGTTTGATAAAATTCTGAAGCGATAAAGCACCTTTTGCTTGTTGCATTTTGCCGCCGGCAGATAATGAACCTAAGTCAACCGGAGCAAAACCAATGTCCTTTATCATTTCGCTTACCTGCAGTTTGGCATCATTGTCATCTCCGGAAACAAAAAGCACGCGATGTCCGTTTACTTCGGCAGGGTTAGCTGCCAGTATTTTAAAGTAAAGAGTGTTAAACGCCTTTACTATCCTCGCCCCCGGAAGGTAGTCCTGCACAACATCGCTTGATGTCCGGTCACCTAAATCCTCAACCTGAAAATCAGGTTTAAAGTGATTGGTAGCATCAATTACTATCCTGTTTTTCCAATCAGTAATTTGCGTAAGCGTTTTAACCTGCGCCCATGGTAGTGCTAAAAGCACAATGTCAGCTCCGGCTGCCTCTGTTATAGTAACTTCCTTTGCACCACTTCCTAATTGTACAATGGTTTCTTTTAAGGATTGA
>CAXSIE010000052.1:0-7614 GCA_964237295.1 uncultured Flavihumibacter sp.
CCATGAACCTAAAATGGCAAAGATCATAAAAACAAAGAATAGCAAGCTGCTGCAAACGATCCATGATGTAGGCATCCCAACGGATTATTACCAGTTATACGACGTTTCTGTTGCCATTTCGGATGCTGTTTTTACAGACGTGGTTTCAAGATATAAAAGCGATCATATAAAAAAAATTTATAACGGGATAGTCTTTGAATTATTCCGGCAAAGAAAGCAGTATGAATTGAAAAAGGGAGCGCCTGTAAGGCTTGCACAACTCAGCCGCCTTGTGTATGAAAAAAAAGGTCAGGATATTCTGTTAAAAGCCTTGCATAAAATTGTTGAGGATTTTAATTTTTCAGATTTTACACTTGATTTTATCGGCAATGGTGCATCAAAGGAGTACCTGGAAAACATGGTCATCGATCTTAAACTGCAGAAACAGGTAAAATTTATCGGGGAACAAAGCCGGGAGTGGCTTTTTGAAAACCTTTCTTCCTACCATATGCTTGTTCAACCTTCAAGATATGAGGGCTTTGGATTAACGATACTGGAAGGATTTGCAGCGGGATTGCCGGTACTTGCCTCAAACATTGATGGCCCTGCTGAGATAGTATCGCAGGCACCGGGCGGATCTTTATTTATTAACGGAGATATCACCGATTGCGCTGAAAAACTTGCTTACATGTTTGATTTATATTTTCATAACGGAATAGAACACCTCATGAACCAAACAGTATCAGCAATGCAAAATAAATATTCTATTAAATCCTGTGTTCAGCATTATTTAAATATTTATAAAGGGTTGATAAATCAAGGGCTATAATAAACCGGATTATAATTGTTTGTATAGGTGTAAAAAATATCAGATTATAACAAATAGTTGAATGAATTATTTTCAGTTTATATTTCAGGATTGGAAAGTTAATAAAGGCAACAGTAAGGGACGGATCATTTTATTATTTTTCAGAATGGCAAATTTTTGTTCCAGGCGTAAGGTGTATTATTACCTGGGCTTTCCTTATTTAATGTTTTACCGGATTCTTGTAGAATGGTTTTTTAGCATAGAAATTCCCTGGAGCATGAAAATTGGTGAAAACCTTACGCTGTATCATGGACAGGCCCTGGTAATGAACCAGGATGTTGTTATCGGGAAAAATTGTACGTTACGTCATTCTACAACAATAGGAAATAAAAGATTTCTGGATGGAAAACTAAGTGCTTCACCTGTTATTGGTAATAATGTGGACATAGGAAGTAATGTATGTATAATTGGAGATATCTTTATAAATGATAATGTTAGAATCGGATGCGGAGCAGTTGTTATAAAAAGCGTTTCAGGAAATTGTATAGTTGTAGGAAATCCGGGAAAGGAAAAGAAATATTCGGTTAGTTAGTAAATGTTTTAAATGTCCATGAAGAATCAGTTGAGGATCTTATTTGGGATTCCTACCAGGCACCATATTGAAATAGCGGTGGATGAATTAGTGGGCCTGGAGGAACTTGGTTATACCTGTGACCAGTTTCCCTATGCAGCAAAGGAAGGAGATACCTCCAAGGCAGGAAGGCTTTTGCGTGTGGTTCAAAACGCATTTAAACTCATATCTAAAGCCCGCCGGTTCAAGCCGGATGTTGTTTATATTAATTCAAGATTTGAAGTACTTGGTTCAACAAGAGATGCAATCACCATATTTTTATTTAAATTGTTTTATTACAAAAATGTTTTTTTTGTAATAAAATCTCATGGCTCTGATGTAGAAATTCTTGATTCAAATGGCTTTTTACTAAAAAAGATTGTTTTGCCTTACCTGAAAAAGAATGTTTCAGCATGGCTGTTTCTTTCAACGGAAGAAAGGGATAACATTAATAAAGCAAACTACTTTGCAAAAAGCAGGGTCTTAGTAACAAAGAATGTAGTAAGAACCAACCAATTCAGGACAGATCCTTCTTTTAGAAAAAACTTAAACATTGCAGATGATTTTACGGTATTACTTTTTGTAGGACGTATTTTTAATGAGAAAGGCATACATGAGGTAATTGATGCATTTCCTGGTATTCAAAAAAAGCATAAAACGGTACTGATCGTTGTTGGAAGCGGCAGTGATATGGAAGCTGTAAAGAAAAAAGTCGTTCAATACAATCTCACTGACAGTGTTATACTTACTGAAAAATTTATTCCCGAGCAGGAAACCATTAAATATTATTCAAACAGCGATATTCTGGTGTTTCCTACATTTTACCCCGAAGGTTTTCCAATGGCATTGTTTAACTCCGTTGCAGCAGGGTTGGCTATAGTTACAACACCAATAAGAGCTGCAAAAGATTTTCTCACAGAACCTGAGAACTGTATTTGGGTAAAACCGCAGAATAGTGACAGTGTTTTTCAGGCATTGGATAAGTTGCTTACTGATAAAATTAATATGAACCAGATGCGGCAGAACAATAAAAAGAAAGCACAAATTTTCAGCAAAGAATATATTTCTAAAGAATTAGATACAATAATGAAAAATGTAATGCTGGATGGTAATAATTGATATACTAAAAAACCTGAGAACACAGTATTTCAGAAAGATTGTTTATCGTAAATATAAGATCGGGAAAGGGGTATTTATTGGAAGGAGAACCCGAATATGGGCAAGAGATAAGGCTGAGATCGGGAAAAACTTTTACATGGGTAAAGACTCTTTAATAGAAAGCGATGTAATTATTGGCGACAATGTAATGTGGGGGAGTAAGGTGGCTGTAATTGGCAGGTACGATCATAATTATCAGCAGATAGGAACGCCTATACGAATGGCAATGGAAATTACCGATGCTGATTATACATGGAAGGGATTAGGAGTAATAACAATTATAGAAAACGATGTATGGGTAGGATACGGGTCAACCATATTGGGAGGAGTTAAAATTGGGGAAGGAAGTATAATAGGCGCAGGTTCTTTGGTTACGAAAGATGTAGAGCCCTATTCAATTTATGCAGGGGTTCCTGCTAAAAGAATGAGGGGAAGATTTGATAGTAACGAAGATCTTGAACGTCATCTGGAACTTGTGCGATCAAAATATAAAGGAACATTATAAACTGACCCTGCGCAGGTGTTCATACTGTTTACATTAGTTAGAGTAAGCTAAAAACTTTTAAAAACCAGCGATGTTATATGGCATGATGTTTTATTAATAAGGCCATCCATTGATTGCAGGTCATCAGAAAATCGGATTTACAAACACTGGTATCGTGTTAATGAAAGGTTAATTAATATAGTCGGCAATGTTTTTGACTGGTACGCAGGTATGTTTCTCGGGAATTTGTTTGCATAACTTATAAATACGTTTAAAAAAATATAACATGGTGAAAGTTGCTTTAATAGGTGCAGGAAAAATGGGTATTTCTCATCTTTCCATATTAGGAGCCCATCCTAGTGTTGAAGTGGTAGGAGTAAGCGACACATCAAAAATGGTTATTGATGTGTTCAAGAAATATTCTTCATTTCCATGTTTTTCCGATTATGAAGATATGCTTGGGAAAACCAGACCGGAGGCCGTATTTGTTGCGGTGCCTACAAAATATCATGCGAGTATGGTTAAGAAGGTTTTGGAAAACGGCAACCATGTTTTTGCTGAAAAACCATTGTGCCTCACACCCGAAGAAGGCCAGCAACTCGTTGAAATTGCCAAACGTAATAAGCTTGTAAACCAGGTGGGATATCATAATAAGTTCATCGGTACTTTCCAGGAAGTAAAACGAATTCTTGATGAAGGACACTTGGGCGAGATTTGTCATTTTGCAGGTGAATCTTATGGTCCGGTTGTGATAAGAGCCAAACAGGAAACATGGCGATCGGATCCTTCGGAAGGAGGTGGTTGTTTAATGGATTATGCTTCTCATGTTATTGATCTTATTAATTACATAATCGGACCGATAGCAAAAGTTAAAGGTTCAATTTTAAAGTCATTTTATTCCAGGAATGTAGAAGATGCTGTTTTTTCGTTGCTGGAGCTTTCCAATAGCGTGTCGGGAGTTTTGTCTGTAAACTGGAGCGATGAAACCTACAGGAAAATGTCTACCTCTCTTACAATACTGGGTAGCCAGGGAAAAATTATCTGCGATGCTAATGAGTTAAGGGTTTATTTTAAAACTTCCGAATGCCCGTCAGGTTATACCAAAGGCTGGAATGTTAAATATATTACCGACTTAACTGAGCCGGTTGAGTTTTACTTACGTGGAGAAGAGTATTCATCTCAGATAGATTATTTTATTGATGCAGTTCAGGGAAAAGTGCCTAATTCAATCAATAACTTTGAAAGTGCCTGCCATACCGATAAGGTAATATCTTTAATTAAAAACAGTATAAAAAATTAGAAATGGAACGCATACTTTTTGGGGATAACCAGTTTTTTGCTGTAAACCATATATCGGATGAGAAATCCAGGGCCCAGTCTATAAAATTTAAAAATGATGAAGCTATCATAAAAACCCTTGATTATGCCATTGATGCAAACATAAATACATTTATGTGCACTACACATGACAGGATAGCAAACATATGCGACTATATCAGGAACCATCCTGAAAAATACAGCAATTTTAAAATTTGTCCCTGTATGCCCTATGCGCATAAATATGCTAATGCTGTAACCGAACTGGGCATTGCCGGTACAATCAAACAATATGTACCCGGCAATCTGTTTGGTACATTATTCAAAGGTGGCGTAGCCTACTTGTCAAAAGATTATCTATCCATTATGGAATTGATGATAGATGCGGAAATGAAAATGTTCAAAGGTATTCGTACCCCTGTAGTCTTCCTGCAAAATGTTATTACGGATTTACTATTAGGACTTGGAATGATAGAATTTCTTAAAGCTTTTCATGAGTATGTTGCAAAAAAATACAATGCCGAAGCAGGATTCATTACTATGAATATGCCTAAATTATTAACCATGCTTGAAGGTGTAGGCATCACCAATCCTATTATCTGTTCGTCAATTAACAAAGTTGGTTTTAGAATGTCTGGCGGTAAAGAAGCGTATGAGCAGGTGCTTAAAACTAAAAAGGTTAGAGCAATTGCTATGCAGGTTTTAGCCGCAGGCGCCATCCCGGCAAAAGAAGCCATACAGTATGTATGCGGTTTACCGAATGTGGAATCAATTTTGTTTGGTGCATCATCAAAAGGAAATATACAGGAAACAGCTAAGCTTATTCATGAATATGATAAAATGCAGGTGGGAGTTAATGGGTAATTATTAATGATTAATTGTGAATGCTTAACGGTTAGTGGTTAATTTATTATAGTTATAGTTAGTTATTACAACGCTTTTATCCGTTTACAATTAATCATTCATCTTCCTTTCCTTTGAAAATTTTCCCGCTATTATTGCTGCTGTTAATTTATTTGCCTGGCATAATCGCTGGTATGCCCTTGCCTGGTTACCTTTTAAATCTCATATGCAATTGATGTAAGGTCGCAATTCGATTTGCACTCCCGGTTGTATTTCTTTAAAATACCTATAATGAATAGTAGATTTTTACGTCACCTGCAATTAATACTTGCAGCATTGGATCTCTTGATTATCAATGCTGTGTTCTTTACCACATACTATGTAGCCAGAACATTTTTTCATCTGGAAAAGATCGAAGGTTATAACTATTTTGAATACATTTATTTTGGATTTTCTCTGAGTATCGCATGGTCCACTGTTACCCTGCTCGGTGGCTTATACCATGAAAAATATGTGCTCTCTTTTGAGCTTTTTACGAAGCGTACGCTACATATCTTCGTTTACTTTTTGGTACTTGTTATCTTTTATGTTTTTCTGATCCGGCAGTATAAATATTTTGATCCTGCTTTTATTTTCAGTGTGCTAAGCAGTATCTTTATTTCTTTGATTTTTAACCGGTTTCTTTACCTCGCGATATATAATTATTTTAAAAGTAAAGAGTATTTAATAAATAAAGTTATCATTATCGGTTATAATAATCTGTCTAAAAAACTCGTTAGCTATCTTGAAGAAGATGGTATCAATAAACAAATAGTAGGATATTGTGAGGAATTTGAAAATGTAAATGAGCTTTCCCACTACCCGATTTTAAGTAATATCAGCGACGCACTGAACATCTGCAAAGAGCATGGAGTAACTGAAATTTATTCCACAATTGCTCCTGAGCACAATCCAAGTATCTACCATCTTATACAGATGGCCGATCAGTTATGCATACGTTTCAGGATTGTTCCGGATATTGGATTCTTTGTAAAAAGGCATGTTCATATTGATTACCTGAAGGAAATGGTGGTAATCTCCATGCGCAATGAGCCACTGGAAGATTTAGGCAACAGGATACGCAAGAGGCTGTTTGATATTTTTGTAAGCTCCATGGTAATAATTTTTATTTTCTCCTGGTTGTTTCCTATTATCAGTTTACTGATCTGGTTTGAATCAAAAGGACCGATATTTTTTAAACAGTCAAGAAGTGGTAAAGAAAATAAAAGTTTTGCGTGTTTAAAGTTCAGAAGCATGCGGGTAAATGATAAGGCCAATGAACAGCAGGCTACTAAAGATGATGCAAGGGTAACAAGGATTGGTAAAATACTGCGACGTACCAGTCTTGACGAATTTCCCCAGTTTCTCAACGTATTAAAAGGTGATATGAGTGTGGTAGGCCCCAGGCCTCATATGCTTAAGCACACCGATAGCTACTCACGTATTATTGGTCAGTATATGATAAGACAGTTTTTGAAACCAGGTATTACCGGTTGGGCGCAGATAAAAGGATTTCGTGGAGAAACAAAAACGCTGGATCAAATGCAAAAAAGAGTAGAACACGACCTTTGGTATCTTGAAAACTGGAGCTTAATGCTTGATCTTAAAATAATATTTATTACGGTACTCAACACTATGAAAGGTGAAGAAAATGCTTTTTGATCTGGCTATAACTGTAAGTTATAGTAAGATAACTTTGCAAACAGCAAGCTTACCCGGTTCATGGTCATAGTGTTCTCTTATGTAGATTAACTTAGTGTTTTGTGATTAAAATTTTATTGCAAAAACATAAGGAATGTAGGAATTACAAATGAATAGCAGGCATCATTTCAGTTATATTAGCTGACAGATCATCCAACGCTGTTTAAATTTGAATAAATGAATGATCGCATACCTCAGGTTCCCCCTGTGATTACAGCACTTGCGCAAAGTGAAAATCAGCCCTTGTGGTCTGTAATGATCCCTACTTATAATTGCATCAGATTCTTGAGATTCACACTTGAAAGCGTTCTTGCTCAGGACCCGGGTGCTGATAAAATGCAAATTGAGGTAGTGGATGATTGTAGCACCGATGGTGATGTTGAGGCGCTGGTTATGCAAATAGGTAAAGGCAGGGTACACTTTTACAGTCAACAGTTTAACAGCGGCAGTTTAAGGAATTTTGAAACCTGCATAAACAGGTCAAAGGGTACACTTATACATCTTTTACACGGTGATGATGGCGTTAAAACCGGTTTTTACAAAGAAATTGAAGAATTGTTTAATACTTATCCTGAGATTGGTGCTGCTTATACAAAATCCTCCAATATTAACGCAGATAATGTTGAAGAACCGGAAAGCCCGGATGATTTATATCCTCCCAAAGGTATTATAGAA
>CAXSIE010000052.1:7624-17517 GCA_964237295.1 uncultured Flavihumibacter sp.
GTATTGCAGTTTTTCAACAGTTACAGCCGCCTTCCATAGTTGTTAAAAGAACGGTGTATGAGCATCTGGGGAGTTTTTTCGCAGTTAAATATGGTGAAGACTGGGAAATGTGGACACGCATTGCGGCAAGTTATAAAGTAGCGTTTTCACCGGTATGTTTGGCATTATACAGAACCGGACATGGCACCAATATCACAAATCAAAGTATACAAATAGGACAGAATATTGTAGACATTCGTAAAGTAATTGAGATTGCTCAGCATTATCTTCCCGCCGATAAAAGAAGCGAATTGAAGAACAGAGCACGAAAGAACTTTTCAATTCATTATGCCATGGCTTCCAATAGAATTTACCCTGATAACAAATTAATGGCCTTTGTTCAGGCTCGGGGAGCTTTAAAATTGCACTGGAATTTGAAAACATTTTACTACATCTTTAAGCTTTACCTCTTACATTTCAAGAGTAGACTGGGTTTGAAGACTGTACATAAAAGTTTTCTGATATTAAATGCAGTTTGTATACTGATGTTTATCTATTAATATGTTAAGCATGAAATACGTATAATTGCTATCAGTGGTAAGAAGATCAATAAATGCAATGTTCTTTCCTGAAAGTCGACCGCTGATCACAAATACGTTAATTATAATAAATTTTACCCATGTTAGAAAAGCAAATTCGTTGGGACTGGGAAATTAAAAAAGAAACAAGCTGGCTGGGAGTAAGCCTTAAAGAGTTGTTTTCTTATAAAGACCTTTTGTTACGTTTAGTAAGGAAAGATTTTTTGGCTTCTTATCAACAAACCCTGCTCGGTCCCTTCTGGGCGGTGTTGCAACCAGTGCTGACTGTTCTTATATATGTACTGGTATTTCATAAGATGATGGGTGTTTCAACGGATGGTATCCCCCCGATATTATATTATCTTGCAGGCATAACTCTTTGGAATTTGTTTTCAGACGTTTTTCTTGGCACCTCCCTTACTTTTTTAGCTAATATTTATATATTCAGTAAAGTGTATTTTCCCCGCATAATTACTCCTTTGTCGGGTATGGTTTTGCACTGGATACGTTTTTTAATCCAACTAATGCTGTTTGCCGGGTTTCTTATTTACTATTATTTTACCGGGAAAATAACGCTTCACCTCGAATACTTATGGCTGATAATTCCAATAGTATTAATAACTTCAGGAATTGGCCTGGGATCAGGCCTTATTTTTTCGGTACTCACGGCAAAATACCGCGATCTCCAAAACATCATACAATTAATACTTCGATTGCTGATGTTCATTTGTCCTTTGATTTATTCACTGAATTCAGTTACGCCAAAATTAAGGTTGCTGGTAATGTCTAATCCGCTTTCCTCACAATTTGAAGCATTTCGGCTGGCACTTTTAGGAAGGGGACATGTTACGGAGTTACAGTTTTTATACAGTATTGTCATGATGCTTTTAATGGTGGGTGTAGGATTGCTGTTTTTTAATAAAATGGGCGATAAATTAATAGACGTACTTTGATTATATAACATATGTCAGATCTTATTATTCAGGCAGAAAAAATCTCAAAACTGTATCGCTTAGGTACGCTCGATACCGGCTCACTCAAGCAGGATATGAAGCTTTGGTGGGATACACGCATACTTAAAAAGAAAAATTCTTTTTTTGATACATATGACGATTCAAATAAGGAAGCGATTCATAACAATTATATCTGGTCACTTAAAAATGTAAGTTTTGATATCAGGCAAGGTGAAGTATGGGGGATTATAGGCCATAACGGAGCGGGTAAATCAACCCTACTTAAGGTATTATCACGTATTATCAGGCCAACCCAAGGTATAGTAAGGGGCAGAGGCAAGATCAGTAGTATGCTTGAAGTAGGTACTGGTTTCGACAGGGAATTATCCGGAAGGGAAAACATATACATCAGTGGTTATATGCTGGGTATGAAAAAGGCTGATATAAAAAGGAACTTTGATGAGATCGTTGAATTTTCCGGTGTTGGGCAATTTTTGGATACACCTGTTAAAAGATATTCTTCAGGAATGTACGTTCGATTAGCCTTTGCTGTTGCAGCCCATCTTGAACCGGATATTCTTATCGTAGATGAAGTGCTTGCTGTAGGCGATGCCGAGTTCCAGAAAAAAAGCCTGGGCAAAATGAAAGAAGTTTCTACAGAGAAAGGGCGTACCATCATTTTTGTAAGTCATAGCATGAATGCCATAAACAATCTTTGTGCTAAGACCATATGGCTGCAGAAAGGAACCGTTTTTGCAACAGGTGATACACAGTCTGTTGTTAATAATTATCTCAGTGCTTACCAGCATAAGGTCATCAAACAGGTATGGGACAGGCATGAACAGTCTCCCGGGAACAGCTATATTAAAATGCTGTCAATTGAACTGATTCCTGACCTGGAAGACCCTTTGGAATCGATGGATGTTCGTACCCCTCTGACTGTTAAATTTTCATTCTATAATTTTGGTAATCAAATCAACCTGACCACAGGCCTGCAATTATACACAACTTCAGGAGAATGCATATTTGACGTGTTAACCACCCATGAAAATTGTAAGGAAGGTGTTATGGAAGCAGTATGTGCCATTCCCGGTAATTTTTTAAATGATGGCTCTTATTATTTTTCCATTGTGTTTTTAAAAGATTCTTCTCTTGAACTTTATTATTTTGAAGAAGGCCTTCATTTTGATCTCAAAGATTACCGTGAAAATACCAACTGGTATGGTAAATGGAAAGGATACATCCGGCCCCAGCTTCCGTTTAGCCTTAAACAGCAAGTATTAACTTCGATTACTTAAAAATAGCCGCTGCCATATCAACTCATGAAAAGAGTTTCACCCTACATCACTCAGACCATTCAATTGGAACGTCTTTGGGTGCATGAAGGATTTAATCAGATCGCTGCAGCAGGTTATTATTGCGTTTTGTGGTGGAAAGACATTCCACTAGGGCATCTATTCATTGAAAAAAATCAGGAACCAACACAGGACGAACTGTTTCAAAAAATTTTCAGTGTTATTGAACCAACGGTTGATTATTACATTCACCGGCAAAAGCTGGTAAGTTCCGGTTACAAAAAAGCATTCTTTCAGGATCAGGAAGTTTTTGGCCGGGAGATGGATCATATCTTTTTGCAGCTGTTGCCTGAATCATTCCCGCAAACAGTGGATGTTTCTGTAATAATATGCACACGCAACAGAAGTGTTCATTTGCAAAATTGCCTGGATGGGTTCAAAAATCAACAGTGCCATCCCGGTGAAATTATTGTGGTTGACAATGCGCCTTCAGATGAAAATACCAGGATAATTGTTGATCAATACCCGGGAGTAATTTATTTCAAAGAACCGCGCCCGGGGCTTGATATTGCCAGGAACTCAGGTGCCAGGCTGGCAAAAAACAGTATTGTGGCTTATGTGGATGATGATGTGCTCATACATCCTTTATGGACGTATCGTACCTGGGAATCGTTTATATTAAAAGATGTTACTGCTACAACAGGATTGGTAATTGCGGCATCCCTTGAAACAGAAGCGCAGCAGATATTTGAAAAGTTCTGGAGTTTCAACAGAGGGTATGAAGATAAAATTTACGATAGTAACTTCTTTAATAAGCATTTAAAAGAAGGCCCTCCGGTATGGGAAATTGGTGCCGGTGCAAATATGGCTTTTCGTAAATCATTGTTTCAGGAGGTTGGATATTTTGACCAGCGATTAGATGCCGGCGCAGCAGGATGCAGTGGTGATTCCGAACTATGGTTTCGCATACTTGCCCATGGCGGCACTATTATGTACTCGCCAACAGCAGTTGTTTATCATGAACATAGAAAAGAATTGCAGCAATTACATAAACAACTCTTTAGTTATATGAGAGGATTTTCCGCAGCCGCACTTATTCAGCAAGAACATTTTCCGCAAGCCGGTTATAAAAAAAGATTGTTCCGTAGCCTTCCTAAAAATTATCTCAATACAATTATAAACGCATTTCCCCGTTATTCCTTTCAAAATAAGACATTATTCAGTGAAATCCGCGGAGTAATTTCTGGCATTTTATTTTATTATAAAAACAGAAATAAGTCCTCTTAACCAGCTTCCTATATCGATGATGATACATTCATCAATTTTTAAACCTCCTATCGTTTCTGTTATCATTCCTTGTTACAATCATGGCAAATACCTTGCAAAAGCTATCCAAAGCGTATTAATGCAGAACTATACTCACCACGAGATTATTGTGGTGGATGATGGTTCGGTAGACAATACCCCGAGCGTTGCCCGGGCTTTCAAAACAGTAAAGTATGTCTATAAAAGTAACCAGGGTCTTTCTGCTGCCCGCAATACCGGAATTGACAACAGTACAGGCGATTACCTGGTATTCTTAGATGCTGACGACTGGCTTTTTGATAACGCCCTTTCTATCAATCTTAACTACCTTTCCGGAAAACCAGATGTAGCCTTCGTTTCAGGAGCTTTCACTGATGTAAAGCTGCGTTACGGCAACCAGGTAAAGACAAGCATAAAAAAGGATCATTACCTCTGCCTGCTCGAAAGAAATTACATCGCCATGCATGCTACTGTAATGTACAGGCGCCGCGTGTTTAATGATCTTCGTTATGATACCTCCCTTAAAGCCTGTGAAGACTATGATATCTATCTGAAGATTGCCAGGCGGTATCCGGTCATTCATCATACAAAACAAATAGCTGTATATAATCGCCATGATGCAAACATGTCTGGCAATTATCCCATGATGCTTAAATACGCACTGCTTGTATTAAACAGGCAAAAAAAATTACTCTCAAATGATACGGAAAATAATTATTTTCAAAAAGGGATCCGGTTCTGGATAAATCATTATTGTTTAAACATTCTTACTGAGCTGAGTAAAGGAAGGGAATTGGATAATGCTGTAAAGAAATCCCGGCTTAATACTTTAAGGCAATACCGGAAAGATTTATATTTAAAATATTTAATAGCCAAACCCTTTATGCAGATCAAAAAGAGTTTGATAAAGCGAAATTTTAATTTCCTGCTTAAACTGATGTTTAAAGCCGGTTTATACAAAAATTTTGTTCCTGCTCCTGGTAAAATTGCTATGGGTGATTTTAACAGGACAACTCCATTCAGCAAATCTTTCGGATATGACCGTGGCGGACCCGTTGATCGCTACTACATTGAAAATTTTCTTAATAAGCAATCCGGTATTATACGGGGCAGGGTACTTGAAATAGGTGATAATGAATATACACGAAAGTTTGGCGGATCAAAAGTTACTCAAAGTGATATACTGCACATCAATCCTGAAAACAGGCAGGCAACCATTATAGGCGATCTTAGTAATGCTCCGCATATACCTGCTGACAGTTTTGATTGTATCGTACTTACCCAAACACTACAGATGATTTATGATTATAAAGCGGCGCTTCAAACATGTTACCGTGTTTTGAAGCCCGGTGGAACTTTATTACTAACCGTTCCCGGTATTAGCCATATAGATCAGGGTGAATGGAGAAAGATCTGGCTGTATTCTTTTACCGACAGTTCTATCATAAAAATACTATCCGAATTTTTTCCGGTAGAAAAAGTTGAAGTGGAAACTTTTGGAAACGTGCTTGTTGCAACCGCTTTTCTTTTTGGTATCGGCCTGCCGGAGCTTAAAAGTGAACAGATGGATCTTAATGATCCTCATTACCAGGTTATTATTACAACTACGGCAGTTAAACCTCTGAATAATGATTGATGGTTAATTATTAATGATTAACGGGTAGTTCAAATTGAAATAAGCGGCATTAATGTTCCAGACTATCATTAACAATTAATCATTAATAATTAAAAATGCTGTTGCATAAAAGAATCAGGCATTTGTTTCAGCCCAGGGTATTGGTACTGATGTACCATCGCATTGCTGAATTAAAAACTGATCCATGGCAACTGGCTGTAAGCCCGGATAATTTTGAACAGCATTTGCAGGTTTTGCACAAAACCGGTAAACTTATTCCGGTTAAGGAAATGGTATCATCCCTTCATCATAAGGCCATTCCAAACAATCACATCTGCATTACTTTTGATGACGGTTATGCAGATAATTATCTTAAGGCAAAGCCTTTACTGGAAAAATATAAATGTCCTGCCACCTTTTTTATACCCACTCATTATACAAGCGGCAGGAAACAGTTCTGGTGGGACGAATTGGAAAGCATACTATTATGCTATCCTTCCTTACCTGCCAGGTTTTCATTGCCTATAAGAAATACATTTTTTGAATTTGATTTGGGTAACGACAGCATGCTGACAAACACCCAGCTCAGAGCACATGAATTATGGGCATACCCAGCCACTCCTCCCTCGCGCCGCTGCGAATTATACTTAAATATCTGGGAACGGATAAGGCCACTGCCTTACCAGGAATTGCAATCCGTATTGCAGGAAATAAAATCATGGGCTTCTTTTAAAGAACCTTTGGATACAGACAATTTTCCCATGACCTTTCCTCAGTTAGATGAGTTCACCAATCATCCATTGATAGATATAGGCTTACATACAAATACCCATCCGGCACTTTCGTATCATACCATGCAGGTGCAACATTCGGAGATCTCCGGCAATAAGGAATGCCTCGAAAGCATATGTAACAAACCGGTAGAAACAATTGCATACCCGTATGGCAACTATAATAAAACTACCTTAACCGTTGTAAAACAACTTAATTTGACTGCCGCATTTACAACTGCCGAAAAAATTGTCAGTAACCTTACTGATCCATATCAGATCGGAAGATTCCAGGTTAAAAACTGGAATGGAAATGATTTTGAAAAATGGCTGCTTAAGTGGGAAAAGTCTCCTCAGTTTTTATGATTAACGATCAGCCTGTAAACCTGGTATCTATAATAATTTCATTTCTGAATGAAGAACGCTTTCTAGAAGAAGCCGTTGAAAGTGTTCTTCAACAGGATTACACTAATTGGGAATTAATTTTGATTGATGACGGATCTTCGGATGGCAGTACAAAACAAGCAAAGGCGTTTGCCTGCAGTAATCCTCAAAAAATTATTTATACAGAGCATGAGAACCATTCCAATAAAGGTTTAAGTGCAAGCCGCAACCATGGTATCGCAATAGCCAGGGGAAAATTTATTGCCGTGCTTGATGCGGATGATGTTTGGTCTCCATCCAAGCTGCGTTTACAGGTAGATGTTATGACGGCAAATCCAGGCGTTTCTATGCTTTGTGAGGCTTCTAAATACTGGTATAGCTGGAACGGAAGTAAGTCTGCAAAGCAAGATCAGATCATCCAGATAGGAGCGCTGGGGGATAAAGTATTTTTTCCTCCGCAACTCTTAGAAATATTATATCCCTTATCTAACGGACCGGCTCCCTGCCCTTCAGGAGTAATTATTAGAAAGTCAGCTTTTGATAAGCTTGGAGGTTTCGAAAGTCATTTCACAGGTAAATACCAGTTATACGAAGATCAGGCATTTTTTGCCAAAGTTTATCTCAATGAACCGGTATATATTTCTTCTATGTGTAATAACAAGTACCGGCAGAGGGAAGGCTCACTTGTTCAAAAAGTAACCTTTGAAGGTAATTATGGCGTTGTTAGAAAATATTTTCTTGAATGGCTTCAAAAATATATCAGTGAGAATAATTTCAAGAATAAGAATGTTGAACGATTGCTTAAAAAAGCATGGGAACCCTATAATCATCCACTTTTAAATTTTATGAAGAATTGCTTTATCCGTATTACAACCCGTGTTAAAAAAATGGCGGCACAATGAATGCCCCGTTATTAACCGTTTTAATGCCGGTTTATAATGCTGAAAAATATCTTGTAGACGCTATCGATAGCATTTTGCAACAAACGTTTCGTGATTTCGAATTACTTATAATAGATGATGCATCCGTTGATTCGGGTTTGCAGATTATAAATAGTTATAATGATCCGCGCATCCGTTTAATAAGGAATGAACACAATCTCGGAATTTCTGCTGCCTTGAATAAAGGGATTGAATTGTGCTCCACGGAGCTTATCGCCCGGATGGATGCAGATGATATCAGTTATCCGACCCGGCTGCAAAAGCAATATGAATTCTTTTTAAATAATCCTGATTGCAGCCTGCTTGCTGCATGGGCAAGGGAAATAACTCCTGACAGGCAGCCTTTTATTACAGAGGTGATGAACAGCGATTATCATTATTATGCATTAACATTTCAATGTTGCATTTATCATCCTACCGTAATGTATAAACGCAGCGCCGTTTTGAGCGTTGGGATGTACAATACGCCTTACTCCGAAGATTTTGAATTGTGGTGGCAGTTAACCCGGCGTTATAAAGTTGCCAGTCTTCATGAGGTCTTGCTTGATTACAGGCTTTCTGAAAAAAGTCTTTGCAGGATCACAAAAAAAACCGAATATGAAACGGCGCAATATGCCCAGGTAGTAAGGAACATTCATTATTATACCGGTTACGATTATAACCTGAAATATAGTGAAGTGGAATGCCTCCGCTACAACTGCGAGCCGCTTTTAAAAGAGCACAGTGTCAGTGCCGTAGTCACATGCCTTGACAAGCTCGCCTGTATTACCAGCCACATTCTCGGCAAAGCGAACATCAACCTTGTTAAAAAGGATATTTTACAGGCGGCAGCTATAAAAAGAGCATCAATTATATATTATTTCAGCATGCATTTTCCATTTAAAAAATTCGCATCATTACTATTGCGAACAGGGGATTTAAAGCTCCTTGCAGGGTATACCAGGAAGCACTTGTTGAAAAAAGGAAAAATGTAATGATGGTATAAGTGGTTTGAATGGATGATTATCAAGTCTTTTTAAAACAAAAAAACCGCCGAAAGGCGGTTTTTTGTTTTAAAATATGTTAGATAATTGATAAGTTATTGCTTAACAAACTTTTTAGTGATGGTATGTCCGTCATAGTTAATGTTAATGATGTAAACACCCTTGCTAAAAGAGGAAACGTCTACAGGAACAGTGGTGGTGGTTCCAGACATAACAATGGTCTTTAGCTTTACTCCATTAAGGGAGTAGATGCTTATGGAAGCTGCCTGTGTGTTTTGCGGTAAGTTTAAGGTTACCTGCAGTTTTTCAAACACCGGGTTAGGACTCACTTTTACCGACATGTCTGTTGCCTGCGATAAGGCTGACTCAATTGCTGCAAGGCTTGCGCTTGTTTGTGAATTCTGCGCTGATGAAGCGGTTGGCGGCTGCTTCAACAGAATGATAGAGGAAAATGGAGCGAGAGTAATGGTTCCTGAATACTGCTTATTTGAAGGATCTACATAAGTGCCACTCAGTTTTACTGATTTTGATACCGCAGTAGCGTTGTATTCAAAGCGCATATAATCATTAGCATTTAGGAAGGTTACATCAGCTTCGTAAATATTCAGGTTATCGAGCCAGAGAGGGCAATCCAGACCGCCTGTTTCGAAAATGATCACGGCATCAGACTCCGTTGAAGGCGCTGTAAAAACAAACTGGTTTTCGGTGCGGGTAGTGGTAAGATCAAAATATCTAACGCTGGAAAGCGTATTGTAAGAACCGCTGTTCTGCTTTATAGAACACTTCATGGTTTTACGGGCAGAAGAACCGAGCAGGCTGAATTTTACTATGTAAGTTTTACCTGCTGTCATGGTACCAAAATTCATTAGAAGGACTACATTATTGTCAGCACCGCCTGATGAATCAAAAGAAACCTGAAGGGCGCCGCCATCCATCTTGCCATCATTACTGAAGACAGGTGTTGCTTTACCAGGGGAAGATAAGCATGCCACGCCATCTATATTGCTGTTGAATGCACCATTGGCAAAATTGTTAGTGCCTATGTAGCGATTTACTATATATTCAGGGATCTTGATCGGGCTATTTACAG
>CAXSIE010000052.1:17558-17851 GCA_964237295.1 uncultured Flavihumibacter sp.
CTTGTCGAAACCATAAGCGGTCTTCCATCCTGCCAGGTCGTACCAACCGGAATTATTCATGTTATCTGCAAAATCACTGGTAAAAATGATGCCGTTTTGAGCCGTTGGCCTCACATAGTTGTTGTTATTGTAAGAACCGAAATCCTTAATGTCGTCCGCGTTACTTACATTTTCTACCAGAACCAGGTTGGATTTGCTGGAAGATATCACATTGTTAGTAGTATTGATGTTACGGACAGGGTCAGCCGGTTCAAGAGCGTCATGGACCATACTTATCTGGGTACCGTTGTTAT
>CAXSIE010000053.1:0-4768 GCA_964237295.1 uncultured Flavihumibacter sp.
GTGCTTGTAATTAAAAAGAACTGCTTAACTTAATGACATTGCCCTTCGGGGTTTTCCTCCTTACACTCTTTTATCAATAAAACGCGCAGCAATTCCGGAAGCACGCTCTACAAATCTTTCACTGCAGGTTAGTAACACAGCTTCGGACGACTGCAAATATACTTTGATTTTAGCCCTGGTAACGGCTGTGTACAGCAGCTCACGCGTTAATATCGGAACATCGGTTACCTGTGGCAGCAGTACCAGCACTTCATTGAATTCCGATCCCTGGCTTTTATGAATGGTCATCGCAAACGCTGTTTCCGCATCTGACAGGTAACCCGGTAATACTGAAGTTAAACCGCCATTGCCATCTTCAAACCAGGCCATCAAAATCCCTTTTCCATCCGGCCTTATGATAGCGGTATCCCCATTAAAAAGACCCTGATCATAGTAATTGCGGGTAAGGATGATTGGCCTGTTTTCATAAAATGTTGCATTGACCCTTAATTTTTTCCTGTCGTGCAAAAATTTTTCTATCGATTTATTAATTGCATACAGTCCTTGCTCTCCTTCACGTATTGCGCAAAGCACACGCAGGTTGTTCATTAACCGCAGCGCTGTAAGAATGTCTTTCTCTGCAATGAATGCTTCATAACCTGAAACAAATTTTTCAAAAAGTTCTTTTGAATAAGACTGATCAATATAAACCTGTTCACCGGGATCAGCGATGATAAATTCTTTAATAACCTTCTGGTTATTCATAATGATGGCCTTGCTAAAACTGCCGATACCGGTATCGCTCCGGAAGCGATGGCTTTGTTGTAGCTCTACTAAATGCTCGAACAAAGGATGGCCGCCCTCTTCATTAATGAGGTTGGAAGGAATCTGCTGTTTTTGATTATCAATAAAACCATTGATGAAGATGCTCCTGGCCTTTGAAAATAAATTCAATGCTGATTGCGACTGGCAAAGATCTCCAAACAAACTTCCTGCTTCCACTGACGCAAGCTGGTCTTTATCTCCTAACAAAATCACACGCGTATCAGCACCGATAGCATTTAACAATTTTGCAAACAAGGCTACATCTATCATGGAGCATTCATCTACAATTACAACATCATAATTAAGCGGATTGCTTTTATCATGATGAAAATAAGGACTGTCTTTTTTCGACCGCAGCAGCCGGTGAATAGTAGATGGACGCAGCGTTTGAATTGCAGCGTTTGTTTCCGCATCGGTAAGCTGCTTTGTATTTCTAAGGCTTTCCGCCATCCGCGATGCGGCTTTACCTGTTGGTGCTGCCAAGGCTACTTTCAAACCCGGATTGATGGCATAAAGAATCGCTAAAATTTTAGCTACGGTAGTTGTTTTGCCTGTTCCCGGGCCTCCTGTTATAATGGTGAAATTATTCAGCACTCCTGACAGGGCTGCTACCAATTGCCAGTCAGTAGCATCATTTTTTGTTGAATCAGATGAAGTTAATGAACCTGCAAATAACTGTTGAATGAAGTCTTTATGAGCATTCAGCAATTGCATTCTATTTGCCAGATGCACCTTTTCATGTTGTAAAAATTGCCTGATACGTTCCAGGAAACTGGTTTCATACCGAAAGTATCTTTGAAGGTAAAGCCGGTTCTGATATAGCACAAAAGGCTTTTTGTCCGTTCCGTCTGATGCTACAAGCTTAAGCGACTTAAGCGCTTTATTATTTTTTTCAATATTTTTATAGTAGGCTGGCAGTTGGTTATTCAGCTCTTCCGGGCGATCGAGGTTAATGCAGATATGGCCTTCGCTCAATTTTTTTGAAAGAAGGTAAGCATATGGCTTTAGCGGTTCTGTGGCAAAATATTCAGCAAATTGCTGGTGAACATCGTTTGTTGTTTGCATGGCTTTTTTTGAAAGTTTACTATTAACTCCTGAAGTTCAGTCAGCTTCAGAACTCAGCGCCTACAATAAAAACATCCTGCTCAATTTTTTGTTTAGAGCCATCCTGTTTATAATAATATTAAATTGTTTCTTCCATTTAAGTTTTGAGAAATATTGGTATCTCTGCAATAGTATTCATCCAAACGCCAGCTAATGAAAAAATTTTTTACTTTTTTCCCGGTATTGTTATCCGTAGTTACCTGCTTTTCACAACCTGCAAAACATGTTGTTTTAATAACGCTTGACGGATCAAGACCTGATTTTTATCTGGATAGTTCCTGGCATGCCGTCAACCTCAGACAGCTAATGAAGGAAGGTGCTTACGCTAACGGAGTTACCAGTGTTTTTCCTACAATGACCTACCCATCTCATACTACCATCATTACAGGCGTTCAGCCGGCCAAACATGGCATCTATTACAATAGTGTTTTTGAACCAACCGGCTCTACCGGGAAAATATACTGGCAGGACAGCGCTATTAAAGCACCCACTTTATGGAGTGCCGCACAGAAAAAAGGATTAAAAACCGCCGCAATATTCTGGCCGGTTTCTGCTGCTGCCCCGGTAATGTATAATTTTCCGGATGTTGGCAGCGCAGGTGAAAAAGAAAGGATAGCGTTTTCCAAACCTGCCGGTCTTCTCCAGGATTTTAAAGATAATGTGTTTCACGATACCAGCAGGATTGATTATGGCCAGGATACCAATACCGCAAGAATGGCGTCATACATAATAAAAAAAGATGCTCCTAACCTGATGCTGATTCATTTCTTTGGCATTGATCATTTTGAACATGAGGAAGGGCGGGACGGACAAAAGGTTAGAAACGCAGTTTCTGTTGCCGACCTGGGAATCGGGCTTATTATAAACGCATTAAAAGAAGCCGGTATCTGGAATGAAACAGTTCTTATAGTTACCGGCGATCATGGCTTTAATAATGTAACAACAAGTGTAAACCCAAATATCTGGCTTCTGAAAGCTGGATTCATTACCGATGTAAAAAAAGACGACTGGAAAGCACAGTTCTTTTCAGTGGGAGGATCAACTTATTTATATTTAAAAGACAGGAACGATAAAAAAACACAGGCCGCCGTAATGAAACTTCTTTCCGAACTGCCTGATAATGAAAAGAAACTGTTTCGTATTATAGATCGTGAAAAGCTGAACTCAGTGGGAGCCAATCCTGAGGTAGCGTTTGCTTTGAGTGCTTTGAATGGCGCTTCATTCGGCAACGCTTTTACCGGAGAAGCCGTTAAGCCGGGTAAAGGCGGCGCTCATGGAAGCTTTCCGGATACCCATGAAATTCAAACCGGCTTTGTAGCTCACGGTCCCGGTATTAAAAAAGGCGGCAGGATACTGGTTATGAATTTAAGAGATATAGCACCGGTCATCGCTAAATTATTAGGATTTCCTTTTCCTTCGGCAGATGGGAAGATACCGGCAGGTTTGCTGGCTGACTGAGGAACAGGTTTGGGGTATGGGGTATGAGGTCTGGGGTTAAACCACGGAGACAGGGAGAACCACGGTGGTTTTTTAATGTAATAAAAACCGTGCATCTCTGTGCCTCCCTGTCTCCGTGGTTTAACCCCACACCCCATACCCCACATCTCATACCCCATACCCACAACTACAACCCCTTCAGATAAGCAATCGTTACAGGCAACTGACTCTTGTACGTCGGACTTTCATCTTCAATAAAATAATATTTAACCCCAACCTTTTTTGCGGCTTTTAAAATAGCCGGCATATCAAGCTGGCCTGTTCCCAGTGCCACGTCATTTTCAACCGGGGTTCCGCCTGTAAGGTCTCCCTTAATGCCCTTTCGCAAATCTTTTAAATGCATCAATTTCCACCGTGTGGGATATTTAAGCAGCAGTTTGGCAGGGTCCTGTCCGCCATGAAATACCCACATGATATCCATTTCAAAAGAAACATACCGGGGATCAGTATTTTTTACAATATAATCGAAGAGCGTTCCATCATCAGAAGGAACAAATTCATAGCCATGGGTATGGTGACATAATGTAAGCCCGTTTTCTTTAAATATTTTCCCTGCACGGTTGTAATCCTCCACAGCTTTGCGTGCATCTTCCAGGTTAAATTGACTTTTATGCGGTATCCAGGCACACATAACATATTTTGCTCCCACTACGAGGGCTTTTTTGGCAAATGCTGCCGGGTCCTTTACAAGCTCATCATAACCAATACCTACGGAAGGACAGCTTATCTTTCGTTCGTCCAGCAGTTTACGAAAAGATTCAGGGCTTTGGCCTTCGGGGCCAGGGCTGCTTTCCACAACGGTGATCCCCAGTGATTTAATAGTATCGAGCACTGCTGCAACATCTTTTTTCATGCTAACCCTGAAAGTATAAGTTTGCATACCGGGGGCTTGTGGAAAAAGCGGTGTTTTATTTTGCGCATCTGTCTGATTTTGCATTAATAAAATAAATGCGACACATAAGAAAAGAGAAAGTTTTTTCATAATAACAATTTTAAAGTTAACCTACAGTAAATATAAAATTTATTGGAAGTTGTTGCGGATTTTATAATACTTATTTCCGTACTGTCCATAAGCAAATATTATCTACATTCATGCTAATTTTCACCGTTCAATATCAACCCTTTCTATATGAAATCACTTTTATCAGTCCTTTTGTTGATGCAGCTTTCCTTAAGTTCTATCTCCCAGAACAAAGTGCCGCCACCGGAATTGCAAATTAAAACGGCATTAATGGCTGCTCCGTCAGATAAAAGAGATAGCGCAACAGTGTACGGTTACTCGGAAAAAAATGAATTCATTTTATTACGTAATGGCTTAAACGAATTTATCTGTCTGGCCGATGATCCGGCGCTGGCGGGGTTT
>CAXSIE010000053.1:4778-6850 GCA_964237295.1 uncultured Flavihumibacter sp.
CCTTTTATGCAGCGGGGACGTGAACTTAAAAAACAGGGTAAGGCTGCCAAAGAAATATTCGACACCAGGGAAAAAGAAGTTAAAGCAGGTACGCTTGTGATGCCTAAACAGCCTTCCACTTTATATGTTTATTCAACCAAACAGGATGATTACAACAGCACCACCGGCGATATAAAAAACGGTTACCTGCGTTCTGTGATCTATATTCCTTATGCTACGGCTCAAAGTACCGGCCTCTCCTTAAAACCTGAAGCGCCCGGAATGCCCTGGATCATGAATCCCGGAACGCATGGCGCCCATATCATGATCAATCCGGCACCACCGGCAACCGCAGCGAAGTAGGCTCTTATAATATCAGCCCATAAATGTTTAAAAAACAACGGCGGTAAAACTGTTTTCATTTCCTTATCTATATGCATTTAAAAAAGTTATTTATTTTTTTACTTATTATCACCGCTTCAAAAAATCTATCAGCTCAAAAAATCGATCCCTTTAAACCTGATTATAAAAAACCTGCTTTAATACCAGGCATGTCACTGGTTTGGCATGATGAATTTAACAACAACGGCAAACCCGATACAACCAACTGGAGGTACGAAAAAGGCTTTGTCAGGAACCATGAACTGCAATGGTACCAATCTGAAAATGCCCGTTGCATCAATGGCGTACTGATGATCACCGGAGAAAAGAAAAAATTTAAAAATCTTTATTATAAAGAAGAAAGCACCGATTGGAAAAAGAACCGTGACAGCGTATTATATACATCAGCGAGTATTCAAACACGTGGATTGAAACAATGGCAGTTCGGCCGGTTTGTTATAAGGGCGAGAATAGATACGGTGAAGGGTGCCTGGCCTGCTATCTGGACTTTAGGCGTAAACGGCCGCTGGCCTTCCAACGGCGAAGTAGATATCATGGAATTTTATCGCATCAAATCTGTGCCTACTATTCTTGCAAACATGGCATGGGGAACCAACCAGCCGGATGTAGCTTTTTGGGATAGCGCAAAAATTCCTTTTACCGATATTACAAAAAACGATCGGGAATGGACTAAAAAATTTCATACCTGGCGAATGGACTGGACTAAAGATTCCTTGAATATCTATCTTGACGAGAGGTTGTTAAATGCCACTTCACTTGATAAAGCTGTTAACGCCGATGGAAGCACGCCCTTTCTGCAACCGCATTTCCTGATGCTGAACCTTGCGCTGGGTGGTAATGGTGATGACCCGTCGCAATCAAGGTTTCCTATTAAATATGAAGTGGATTATGTAAGGGTTTATCAGAACAAAAACTGATTCATCCCGGTGTCTGATGGCTTAAAATTGATTTAACCTTTTCACGGTTTACTTTTGACACCGGTATCCTTGTATGATCTTTCAGCAATAAACAACCACCATCTTCTTTCAGCCAGCTTCTTACATAATTTATATTCACCAGGTGTGATTGATGGGTACGGATAAATCCATAAGCACTCAGGATCACATCATTCTCTTTTAATGTTTGTGATACTAAAATTTTTTCTCCCGTAAGCAAAAAAAAGTTAGTGTACATATTATTCGCCTCGCACCTGATAATCTCTTTTACTTCAATATAAAGAATCTCTTTGTTTTGTGGCAGTGCTATTTTCAATGGTAACTTTCTGCCTGTTTTAAGATAATCAACCAGGTATTCCAATCTTTCATTTTTTTTCTTTTTCGATAATTTATTGCTTGCTTTTTTAACGGCAATCTGCAACTCTTCAATGTCAATAGGCTTCAACAGATAATCAAGCGCCGCAAACTTAACCGCCTGAATTCCGTAATTGCTATAAGCAGTAATAAAAATAATTTCAAAGTTTATCTCTGATAACTGTTTCAACAGCTCAAAACCCGACTTTCCATGCAATTGAATATCAAGAAAAAGCAAATCAGGCTGGTATAAATTAATAACCCTCAATCCTTCTTCTACATCTGCTGCTTCGCCAATCACTTCTACTTCCGGGCAATATCTTTTTAACAGCGCCTGAAGGTTTTCCCTATTGGGCAACTCATCATCAATTATTATAGAGCGCATATTATACCCAGTTATTT
>CAXSIE010000053.1:6860-14674 GCA_964237295.1 uncultured Flavihumibacter sp.
ATTTAATGTAATGGAAATGGTTGTTCCCGAAGAATCGGATTTTTTTGAAACTGTAATTGCATTTTCCTTATTGAGCTGGTTTATTAAACCTACTCTTTTTTCTGACAGCACCGTTCCATTGCCTGGCGCTTTTGTGTTTGCATCGTAACCGACTCCGTTATCTTTCACTTCCATATTAAGACTTCCTGATTTCATTAAAATAGCAATTGCAATAATACCTTCCTGTTTTAATGAAGATACTCCATGTTTAACGGCGTTCTCAATATAAGGCTGTAGCAGCATAGAGGGTATTTCAGTATTGGCACGGTCAATTCTTTCATCAACATGAATGTTGTAATTGAATCCAAAGCGCATTTGTTCCATCTGCAGGTAATCTTCCAGCAGACTCAGCTCTTCATTGATTGTAATTGCTTCTTTATCATCAAGCACATTCCTTGTTATCCTCGAAAATTTGGAGAGGTAACGATTGGTGGCATTGATATCGCCCTTGTTCATCAGGTTTTGAATGCCGGCCAAGGCGTTGAACATAAAATGCGGGTTTAATTGCGATCTTACTGATTGCAATTGCAAGTTCGCTATTTCTTTTTGTTGGGTTGTTTTTGCAGTACGGCGTTTATTAATTAAGTAGTATATCAAAAAAAGGATAACAGCGATTAATATAACCAGTCCTGTGATCATCAGTAATTGTAATCCGGTAAATGATCGTGTTTTGGCAGGTAACACCGTAAAAGCAATTGTAACGGCTTTATCCATTGAATTTATTTTAAATTCATCAGGTGCTTCGGGAACAACAATTATTTCATACTTACCGGGCTTATTAAAGTAAGATGAATTAACAAACAACTCCGGATCACGTCCGTAATGAGTAATTGTCCATTTGTTTGATATAAAAACCGTATCCGTCTTATTATCGATAATTCTTTTAAGGTACACATTATACATATCATTCTGAATGGTATTATTCATAACTATCCGCAGGTGATTTATACTATCAGACCAATTGAAGGTAACAGCTTTTGTATGTCTCTGTTCCTGTGGAAAATAATGATGTTCATTGTATGGAACATAGTGCTGCCCGAAAGGCCTGAACAGGTACTTGTTATTATAACCTAACGCAACCAGCTTTACTGATGCAGGGGGCATGTACAAACCGTTTAAAACCCAGGTAACTATATCTTTATAGTTTTTGATATTATAGAATTCAATCTTTACGATTTTGTTTTGCGTATCAAATTTGCCCAGGTATGCGTAGGTAATATGTTTATTACTACGGAAATTTACAGGATTGCTCCAGGGAACAATTTCAGTGCTGTCATTAACAATAACATGGTAAATAAATTCATGCGCATTTGCAGCGGTTACACCTGCTGCAGCAACTTCTGCATTTGTAATTCTATTCAACCAGAACAATGTGGCGTTACCATAAAAGCTGACGTTAGCTGTAAGGCCATGTTCTTTCAGTGTTCCTTCATAATTATACTTATAAAACAATTGGAAATCCTTTCTAAGAACTGTCCTGGACCAGCGATCATCACTTTGTTCCATTTTGTATGCCCTGGAGCCCGTATCAATTCTATTCAGCAGCGCTGCTCTATCAAATTTTTTTAGCATCGATACTGTATCGGTAACTAACGATTGTGCTTTTAACTCAGCAGTGCCAGCTAATAAAACAACAACAAATAAAATCAGGTTAACCTGATTTTTTAATGGACGCATATTTATATTGAAGCGTTTAAATGAACTGATCATACAAAAATTTTCATTGATTAATAATAGTAAGCAAATCTGTGCTTATTATTAACTGTTCTCATAATAATAAAGCAGGTATCCCCACCAGTTTAGTATTCAGCTGTTTTCTGACAGAATTGGGATACTGTTTAACCTTTGTAATTTCTTTCCGGTAAACCAACCAAATAATTTTTACTATATCTTCACCATCTAACTTTAAATTGTTCCATATGCTTAACAGACGTCAACTGCTGCAACTGCTGGGTACAACAACCGGTTTATCATTCTTACCCAAAGTAAACCTTGCAATACCAACATCACCATCGGCGACATCCTTTATATACTGCCTCAACATGGCTACTATCCGCGGTCATAAACTGGGTTTTGTAAAAGAACTGGAAGTGGCTTCCCAGGCAGGTTTCAGGTCGGTTGAGATATGGATGGATTCCCTGCAGGAGTACCTTGCCAAAGGAGGAACGTTACGTGACGCCAAAAAAAGACTCGATGACCTGGGGATCAAAGTGGAGAATTCAATTGGCTTTACTGAATGGATCGTAGATGATGAAACTGCGCGTTCAAAGGGGCTGGAGCAAATGAAAAAAGAAATGGATATCCTTGCGCAGATCGGCTGTAAGAGAACAGCGGCTCCGCCCAAGGGCGCCACTGAATTGCCTGTGCTTGATTTAAAACGAATTGCCGAGCGATACAGAACCATACTTGAACTGGGTGATAAATCAGGAGTAGTGCCGCAACTGGAATTATGGGGGTTTTCAAAAAACCTGGGACGCACCAGCGAAGTGTCGTATGTGGCATTGGAAAGCGGCCATCCGTCTGCACGTGTGCTACTGGATATCTTTCATTTGTATAAAGGTGGTTCCAGCATTGATACCCTTTCTTTTATGGGCAAACCCGTTGTGGAGATCCTGCATATGAATGATTATATGGCCGACAAACCCGTCGCTACCATTGTTGACGCAGACAGGATTTATCCTGGAGACGGAGTAGCGCCCATCCGTCGCGTTTTACAGATTCTTCAAAGTCAGGAAAGGCCACTGGTGATTTCATTTGAAGTTTTTAATAAGAATTATTACAGCCAGGACCCACTACTTGTAACAAGGACCGCCCTGGCAAAAATGAAAGCGGTAACAAAAGGGATTTAAACAGTGTGCTCACCAGGTAGTGAACTAAATGTATCGTTATGAATTCTTTTTTCTTATGCATCAACCCGTTGAGCGTTCCACCCGAAGGCATCACCGGATATATTTATCACTACGATAAGCCCCGATTCTTTGCCAGCATTCAATCCGTAGACCATGATGCGGATTTTAAAGAAATTCATGCTATAGGACCCAATATTATCTTTCAGTACAAACGCGGAGATGGCCTTCAGCAATTGGTGTTATTAGTACTCGATCAAAAGATTGACAAGGTAAGCGATACACTTGATGCCGCTTTCAGGCAGGCTGCCGGATGGTACGCCGCCTGCCTCGCCCGGCAGGATGCTGCTACCTATTCTAAAAGTAGTTGGTCGTTACTGATGGATTATAACAAATTATCACCCCGGTTGCAAATAATTGAACTGACAAGCTTCAATAAATATCTTGTCTCTCACCCGGAAGGCATTTTTACTTTTGAAAATGCAGATACCATGGATAATTTTTTAAACCATACGCTGGAATATACAGATGAGCAACTGGAGGAAGGGTACCATAATTTCTTTTAGTGTCCGTGTTAACTATAATTTGTCTATTAGTTTTGCTCGCAAACTTCAGCAGACTTATGAACAGCCTACCTGATAGGTTTGAACTTTTGTTCTCAAAACTCCGCGCTCTTGGGCGTTCTCGGAAAAGCAATCACATCCCTTATATTGGTCATACCGGTTACAAATTGCACCATGCGTTCGAAGCCTAACCCGAAGCCTGCGTGAGGCACAGCTCCAAACCTCCTGGTATCTAAGTACCACCACAATTCATGAGCCGGAATGTTCATTTCTTTCATTCTCTCCTCCAGCTTGTTTAAACGTTCTTCTCTTTGAGATCCGCCTACAATTTCACCGATGCCGGGAGCAAGAATATCCATGGCGGCTACTGTTTTACCGTCGTCATTCTGGCGCATATAAAAAGCTTTAATACCTTTTGGATAGTTGGTTAAGATAACCGGCCTTTTAAAATGCTTTTCCACCAGGTAACGTTCATGCTCACTCTGGAGGTCAATACCCCAGCCTTCCACCGGGTATTGAAATTTCTTTTTCTTGTTGTGATTGCTTTCTTTCAGAATATCTATTGCTTCCGTATAGGTGATCCTTTCAAAATTATTGTTTAAAACAAATTCCAGTTTTTCAACCAGCCCCAGTTCACTACGTTCTTGCTGAGGCTTTTGTTTTTCTTCTTCTGTAAGCCGGGTTGCCAAAAATTCAATATCATCACGGTTATTAGTTATTACGTAACCGATAATGTACTTAATAAATTCTTCGGCAAGGTTCATATTATCCTCAAGATCGAAGAATGCCATTTCCGGTTCAATCATCCAGAACTCAGCAAGGTGACGGGTTGTATTAGAATTCTCTGCCCGAAAGGTAGGGCCAAAAGTATAGATCTCGCTAAAAGCCATGGCTGCCAGCTCACCTTCCAGTTGACCGCTAACGGTTAAATTGGTGCTGCGCCCAAAAAAATCTTCTTTAAAGTCAATGGTTCCATCTTCATTGCGGGCCTGATTGTCAAAAGGCAATGTAGTTACCCGGAACGTTTCTCCGGCACCTTCCGCATCAGAAGCAGTAATGATGGGCGTGTGCAGGTGAACAAACCCTTTATTGTTAAAAAATTGATGTACTGCAAACGCCAGTGCATGACGGATGCGGAACACCGCTCCAAAGGTATTGGTTCTAAAACGCAGGTGTGCAATTTCCCTCAGGTAATCAAGGCTCGGTTTGTTTTTAAGTTGAAGCGGATATTTTTCTGCATCACAATCTCCCAGTATTTCGATGGTAGCTGCTTTTACTTCTGTCTTCTGACCCTTTCCAAGCGAAGGAACCAGGTCCCCGGTTACTTTCAAAGAAGCTCCTGTTCCCAACTCCGCTACAATCTGAATATTATTATTGGTACTGCCATCATTCAACGCTATGAACTGGTTGTTACGGAATGTGCGTACCCATCCCATTACCGTTACTTCATGGCCTGTGGTTTCACTGGCCAGCAGGTCTTTCACTTTCACCCTTTTGTTGAACATGGTTCCATTTTTATGTGGCTGCAAATATAAACCGCAGAATGTTTGATTGCGAAGGAATTTTACATCGTAATGAATTAAGCTATCAGGTATTGCAGGTAATAAAAAGTAATAATACCAGTGTTATGTACATTACATTGATCTGATAGCAATTTATTAGTATATACACTGATTAATTTTAATATTCTATACCTTCCTTTCTAAAAAATAAATTTTAATGAAAATTGCCTTCTTCTCAGCAAAATTTTATGACAAAGAATTTTTTAATCGCTTAAATGATAATAACAAGATCATTTATTGGGAAGTTTCATTGAATGAACAGACGGCAAGTCTGGCAAAAGGTTGTGATGTTGTTTGTGTTTTTGTAAATGATATATTGAACGAATCAGTACTTGACCGGTTATCAGAAATAGGAGTAAAGCTTATAACTTTAAGATGCGCCGGTTTTAACAATGTTGACCTTAATGCTGCACACAAATACAATATTCCTGTAGTACGCGTGCCGGCTTACTCGCCTCACGCAGTGGCAGAACATGCTGCAGCATTGATTCTTACACTCAACCGCAAAACACACAAAGCGTATAACCGGGTAAGAGAAGGGAACTTTTCCATAGAAACATTTACCGGTTTTGATCTTTTTGGGAAAACAGTTGGTGTGATTGGAACCGGGAAAATTGGTCAGGCATTTTGCAACATAATGTTAGGTTTCGGCTGCACCGTGCTTGCATTCGATATCATTGCAAATAAACAGATGGAAGCAAAGGGGGTAAATTATCTTCCTTTAATAGAAGTATTGGAATTTTCGGATATTATCTCTTTACATTGCCCTTTGACAGAACTATCACATCACCTTATAAACGACGAAACATTAAGCATGATGAAAAAAGGTGCTATGCTTATTAATACAAGCCGTGGTGCCTTAATAGACGCTAAAGCCGCAATAGGCGCATTAAAATCAGGCCAGCTGGCATATCTTGGAATTGATGTTTATGAGCAGGAAGAAAAACTGTTCTTTAACGACCTTTCCGGCAAAGTAATCCAGGATGATATTATTATGCGGCTTATCAGCTTTCCAAATGTACTGATCACTGCGCACCAGGGATTTTTTACCAGTGAGGCACTTACGCAAATTGCTCAGATTACCTTACAGAACATTTCAGATTTTAAGGAGGGCAAAGAATTGTTGAATAAACTGTAGCTGCCGGTTGTGAAATATTTATAATTTTTTCCAATCGTACCCATGATATAAGTTAACTGTAATGGCAATAAGGATCTTCATGGAATATTGATTTTTAAGGCTATAAAGCATAGAATGAAGTTACCGGCATCATTTTTATAAGATATGTAACATTTTAATAAGATTTAAATTATTAATATTGCTGCCGGAAGTACGCAATATTTAATTTTACATATACGTTCAAAGCAAAAAATTTTTGCTTTTTATAAATTTGTGGTAATATTGCAATGGAAATTAAACTGATTGGTTCATTCTCTCATAGCTTATCAGTGCATTTTAAGTTCCTTCAACAGAATTCAGTTCATTTTTTCACAATCTAAGATCGGTTTTTTGATTTACTCATTTCAAGTGTTTTTATGTACGATACTTTACAATTGAACGATATGATCGTTCCCGAACTGCTTGATATTGCTGAGCAGCTAAAAATTCCCAATTCCAAAAAGCTGGATAAAAAAGACCTTATTACTAAAATCCTTGACGGACAATCAACTGCCCCTGGCGCCGCCAAAAATGGAGAAGAAGAAAAACGTAAGCGTAAAAGAATTATAAAACCTGCTACAGTGGGTGCCCGTGAAGAAGTTGCAGTAGAAAATATTGAGGCCGATAAGCCACGCAAACCGGAATTAAAAAAGACTGCTCCTAAAAAAGACGATAAGCTTCCGCCTAAAAGGCCTGTAAAAAAGAAACTGGAAGAAGAAGTTACCGAATCGGGAAATAATAACGCGAACAACAATAATATACATAACAATAACGTGAACAACAATAACGTTGAAGCACGTGATGATCGTGAAGAGCAGCATGATGAAGAATCGGATGATGATGAAAGGAATGAAAATGAAAACGATCATGGAAATCAACAGGAGAACGGGAATGAAGAAGGTGGTGATGAAAATGGTGAAAATATGATCGAGGAAAACGGGAACTACCAGGGTACCCAGCAGGTATCAGATACGGTAATTAACAAAGGTTATCCTCAACAACGCCGCAACGATTTTTTCAATATAGAATTTGATGGTATTATTCAGGCCGAAGGTGTTTTGGAAATGATGCCGGATGGCTATGGTTTTTTACGGAGCAGTGATTACAACTACCTTTCTTCTCCGGATGATGTTTATGTATCTCCTTCACAAATTAAATTGTTTGGTTTAAAAACCGGTGATACCGTTCATGGTTCTGTTCGGCCGCCAAAAGAAGGAGAAAAATATTTTGCATTGCTGAAAGTGGAAACAATTAACGGTAAAGGCCCTGAAGAAGTTCGTGACCGTGTTCCGTTTGATTACCTCACCCCGCTGTTTCCATTTCAAAAACTGAACCTTTTTACTGCAGCTACCAATTTCAGTACCCGCATCATGGACCTTTTTACCCCTATTGGTAAAGGCCAGCGTGGACTAATTGTGTCTCAACCAAAGACCGGAAAAACGATGTTACTGAAAGCTGTGGCTAATGCTATTGCTGAAAATCATCCCGAATGTTATTTAATGATTGTGCTGGTTGACGAACGTCCGGAAGAAGTAACAGATATGGAAAGAAGCGTAAGAGCCGAAGTTATTGCCTCTACCTTTGATGAACCTGCTGAAAAACATGTTAAGGTTTCCACCATGGCCTTGCAAAAAGCAAAGCGCCTGGT
>CAXSIE010000053.1:14684-17441 GCA_964237295.1 uncultured Flavihumibacter sp.
AGAATGCGGCCATGATGTAGTGATTCTTCTGGATTCCATTACCAGGCTTGCACGTGCACACAATACGGTAGCACCGGCAAGCGGCAAGGTATTATCAGGAGGTGTGGAAGCCAATGCAATGCAAAAACCAAAACAGTTTTTTGGAGCAGCCCGTAAAATTGAAAATGGCGGATCTCTTACAATCCTGGCAACAGCATTGATAGATACCGGATCAAAAATGGATGAAGTAATCTTTGAAGAATTTAAAGGAACCGGTAATATGGAGTTGCAGTTAGACAGGAGGTTGTCTAACAGGCGTGTATTTCCTGCTATTGACCTGGTGGCATCCTCAACCCGTCGCGACGACTTGTTATTGGATAAAGATGTGTTGCAACGTATGAACCTGCTGCGCGTATTTTTAAGTGATATGAATGCTGAAGAAGCAATGAACGAATTACTAAAACGCATGCGTGGAACCAGAGATAACGAGGAATTCCTGGCAAGCATGAACAGGTAAACTTACCACTGTACTATTTTATTATATCAATTTGCTTTTTACAACAGGCCATTTAGAAGATGGCCTGTTTTTTTTAACTACTGATAAGCACAGTTTTAAATGGCTATTGAAAAAACAGGTATCGAACATTTCCTGGAGCTGGCTACAACCAATTTGGTTATAGATGCGAGAAGTCCTGGTGAATTTAAGCATGCTCATTTTCCCGGTGCATACAATCTTGCCTTGTTTACTGACGAAGAAAGAAAGATTGTTGGTACCGCTTACAAACAACAAGGCCGCGAGCAGGCAATCAAAATCGGATTAGATTATTTTGGTATGAAGATGCGGAAGATGGTAGAAGAAGTGGAAAGCATTATTCAAAAACATCCATCCGCTTTTATACTTGTTCACTGCTGGCGGGGTGGCATGAGAAGCGAAGCAATAGCCTGGTTACTTGATTTGTATGGATTTAAAATTTATACGCTCAAAGGGGGTTATAAAAAATTCAGGCAGTATGTTCTGGAAACATTTGCACTGTCTTTTAAGTTTAAACTTTTATCCGGCTATACAGGTTCGGGAAAAACGAATCTTTTACAACAATTACTCTGGCAGGGAAAAACAATTATCAACCTGGAACACCTTGCAAATCACAAGGGTTCCGCATTTGGAGCCATTGATCAGCCTTCTCAACCTTCTCAGGAAATGTTTGAAAATATGCTGGCTCTTAAGTTAAGTAACGATATCAAAGATGATATCTGGATCGAAGATGAAAGTCAAAGAATTGGAGCTGTTGCCCTTCCATCGAAAATGTGGGAACAAATGCAGCAGTCGCCTGTTTATTTTTTAGAGATACCGTTTGAGTTAAGATTGTGCAGGATAGAAACAGAATATGGTAAGCTCGAAAAAGAAAAACTTACTCAAGCCATACAACGTATTAAAAAAAGATTGGGCGGACTGGAAACAAAAATGGCAATACAATATATTGAGGAGAGTAATTTTACAGAAGGTTTCAGGATATTGCTTAAATACTATGACAGGTGTTATCAAAAAAGTTTAAACAACAGGCATAAGATCAACCAGGTAAGTAATATCATTACCTGCGAAGCGGTTGATGAAAAAAAGAATGTTATTTTATTAATGCAGGCACTTAACAAGGAAACTGATAATGGATAAATTTTCCGATAACTATAATGAACCGGTTAAACTTACAAAGTACTCGCATGGAGCTGGTTGCGGCTGCAAGATCTCTCCGGAAACGCTTGATAAAATTCTGCAAAATAATTTTACGCAGCCGGATAATAACAAATTGATTGTAGGCAATCACAGTAAAGATGATGCTGCGGTGTATGATTTAGGCAACGGCACCGCCCTTGTGGCTACCACAGATTTTTTTATGCCTATCGTAGATGACCCGTTTAATTTCGGACGTATAGCTTCGGCTAATGCTATCAGTGATGTTTATGCCATGGGCGGCAAACCTGTATTAGCCATTGCCATTCTTGGCTGGCCCATAAATATATTATCACCGGAAATTGCAAACAAAGTAATAGAAGGCAGCAGAAGCATTTGTACGGAAGCAGGTATACCTCTTGCAGGTGGCCATAGCATTGATTCACCTGAACCCATATTCGGGCTGGCGGTTAATGGCCTTGTTAAGATTGAAAACATCAAACAAAATAACCAGGCTAAAGAAGGCGACATGCTATTGCTTACCAAACCATTGGGTGTAGGAATACTAACAACAGCCGAGAAAAAAGGATTATTGCAGCTTGATGATATAGGTATAGCCGCAAAACAAATGATGCAGCTTAATAAAGTAGGAGAAGCGTTGGGAGCAATAAGCTCCGTTCATGCCATGACTGATGTAACCGGCTTTGGATTACTGGGCCATCTGATAGAAATGGCTGAAGGAAGCCAGCTGAGCGCCACTTTAAACTTTGATAAAATTCCTTTAATCACCAAAGGATTGTTGCACTTTATACAACAAAATGCAGTACCCGGAGGCACACACCGTAACTGGGAAAGTTACGGAAGAAAAGTTTCTTTCATGGGGAATACTGATAGCATTTATGAACGATACATTTTGGCCGATCCCCAAACAAGCGGCGGACTATTAATAGCGGTTGACAGATCAGGAATAGAAGAAGTCAAAGAAACTTTAATTCAATACGGGCTGCAAAATTTTACAGAATATATTGGATGGATGACCGCAAAAGAACATTCAGTTGTTTCCATTACAAATGATCATTTGGTATGGTTAAATAAAGTGCACAGTGAAGATT
>CAXSIE010000054.1:0-3984 GCA_964237295.1 uncultured Flavihumibacter sp.
ATTATAACCTGGATGATGAGAAAAGAAAGGGAATGAAACTGTTTCTTCAAAAGCTACCCGCGTTTGAGCTTGGCCTTTATTGAATGTATGATGGGTATAAAATCCGGTGTAAGGTTCAGGTAATACACGATTACAACAAAGAGCGATGAAAAGATGAGTGATTTACTTATCATACCCATCCAGCCACTGAAATTTCTTGTTAATAAATAAACTGCCAGGTACACTATTACTGCGCATACAATTGCCCAGATTGTTTTAACGGTAAAGGGCTGCATATTATATTTCTTTTTAATGAACAGGATACGTATGGCATTATAAATAGTGTCGGAGATAAGCCACGAATATGCTGCGCCTATAATACCAAAATGCCTTACCAGAAAATAATTCAACGGCAATGCAATAACCGCCAGTATCATGTTTGCATAAAACTCAAAGCGCCATGAAGGGGATGTATACAATAACTGGCTGTTTACACCTGTTCCCATATCAATGATCTTTGAAATACCCATAATAAAAAATACATATTTGCCTGCTTCATAAGCTTTATCAATATGGAAAAGTTTATATCCGTCATCCAGGTTCAACCAGATATTACAAAAAATGAACAGCGAAATGATCAGCAGGTTAATGGAACTGCGAAAATAGATACGTTGGATTTCAGGATAGTTCCTATCCTTCCAGGCTTGTGCCATGTAAGGTGTGGCGATGGCCACCATACTTCTCTGAGGTACCTGTACAACGGTTGCAACAAATAAATTCAATGTAAAAATTCCCAGGTCCGCAGCACCCCGCTGGCTGGTAATGGCAATGCTGTCTGCCTGCTGGGCCAATGTGGCAACTACAATTCCAAAAAAAACATAGGCAACAAATAACCCCATTTCTTTGCCCTTCTTTCGTGTAACCGAACTGATTCTGAAAACCAAGGTTACTTCTCCGGATTTTTTCAGGTACCCGTAAAGGAACAGTATTGTTAATCCATAAATGCATGCAAAACATTTTATAAACAGGTCAAAAGAAATTACTTTGAAGATATACAGTATGATGAGCATGGTGGTACACATCCTTACAAAACCTTCTTTTAAAAAGTTGGGGAACACGGTTTTTTTCTGGATTGCGGCGTGCGCTTCCAGGATCGAAAAAATAAGATAGAAAAAAGTAAAAGGGAAGATCCAGAAATAGTAATTAACTACCTGGGGTGATTTTTCAGAAAATTTTCTTATAAACAGAGGCTTAAAAACAATGCCGCCAAGCAATACAAGGGCAAACCCGATTACTGCGATGGTTAAAGCCAGTGCCAGCAGGTCGTTCTGGTTTTTTTTAAGACTGTCATAATAATAAGGATAGAACCTGCCCATAATGCTGACCGTGCCCAGCGAAGCGATGGAAAAAAACACCAGGTTCATGCTTGTCATTGCCTGTACCAGACCGTACTGAGCCGGATCGAAGAATCCTTGTTTGGTATATAAAAATGTGTTCAGTGCACCGAAAGCAAAGCCTATGTAAATAAATACAGAGGATGAAATGCTTTGCTTCCGGATGTCTCCCATGCCGTTAAAATTTGTTCATAACCGCTATCACCTGTTGTACATCAGCGGGCGTATGAAAATATGAAATCGGTAAACTTAAAGTAGTTTGATGAATTTCTTCTGAGATCGGTGTTAATTGTTCATCTAATATTCCCTGCATCGCTTTTTGTTTATTTGGGGAGACGGGGTAATGGATTTCTGTTTTAATACCATGCTGTAAGAGATGTTCTTTCAGCGCATCTCTTTTTGGATGGCGGATATTGAAGATATGGTATACGTCAAAATAGTCAGGATCTACCAACGGCTTTATAAAATCTTCTTTTAATCCTTCCAGGTACAAAGCAGCCAGCGCTCTTTTATGTTCGTTGATGGTATCCAGTTGCTGCAATTTTATTGACAGAAAAGCGGCCTGCACTTCATCAAGCCTTGAATTATAACCCACTTCTTCATTATAGTATTTAACGGTTGAGCCATAGTTACGCAGGTTCCTGATCAGTTGCTGCAGTGATTCGTTATTACAGGTTACTGCTCCTGCATCAGCCAAAGCGCCGAGGTTTTTGGTAGGATAAAAACTAAATCCCCCCAGGTCACCGAAGTTTCCTGCCCTTACACCTTTGAAAGCAGCGCCATGGGCCTGTGCGCAATCTTCAATAATTTTCAGGTGGTATTTACCGGCAATAGCTTTTATTTTTTCCATGCTGCACACTTTGCCATACAGGTGTACCAGCATGATAGCCTTGGTTTTGGAAGTAATTTTTTCTTCAATTTTTTCCGGGTCGATATTATAGGTTTGGATATCCGGTTCCACCAGCACCGGTTTCATCTGGTTGTGCAGGATAGAAAGAATGGTGGCGATATAAGTGTTTGAGGGAACAATCACTTCATCGCCTGCTGCAAAGCCCAATGCTTTCAGCGAAATGGTAAGGGCATCCAATCCGTTGGCTACGCCAACGCAGTAGCTGGTACCACAGTAAGCAGCAAATTGTTCTTCAAAAGTTTTTACACTTTTTCCCAGTATATACCAGCCCCCCGTGAGCACTTTGTCAAAAGCCTGGCGGTAATCTTCAAAAAAAGTCTGGTTGGCTTTACCCAGGTTTTCATATTCAATCGTTGGCATAAGGTTCAAAGATATAATCGTTCTGGTTAAAATATTCAGAAGCCAGCACCATCAGTATTGCGTCTGAAGAAAATGAGTTCATGGTATGCCAGTCTTCAGGTTCCAGTATCAGGCATTTGTCCGGGCGGTCTAAAGTAAATTCCGTTGGTGTTTTGCCGTTGTTGTTCCATATTTTGCAGGAGCCCTGGATACAGATAGCAGCCTGGCGGGTGGTATGGTGGCGGTGGCCGCCGCGCACCGATTCATCCACACCATAAATATAAAAGATCCGTTTAATCTCGAAAGGAATTGTTTTTTCAATAACGGTAAGGTTGCCACGCTTGTCGGTGAATGTTTTCAGGTCTATGAGGTATGCCATTTTGTAGAGTTGAAAAATTTATGACAGTTTTTTTTAACACAGAGAACAGCCGGAGAAAAGAAACATGGAGTTCACAGAGAAAGTCCTCTGTGCTCTCTGTATTTCTTTTCTCTGGCTGTTCTCTGTGTTAAAAAAAAACATCATCTAAATTATGCACGTGGTAATGATTTTTAAAGTTGTAATTTTTCAGAAGAAGCATCGCCGGTAAATAGCGTGCAAAGCTATGGAGCCGATCGATAATAAACTGTTTAAATACATTTTGTTTCGGGGGTGCTGCTTTCAAAGCGCCATTGGCATTCAATGATGCGTCTTGCAAACGAATACCCTCAGCAATATTTATTAGTTGACTGATATAAGGATAATAAAATAATTTTTTAACATCGGAACTGATCTCATATAAAGGACCGGCAAGAGAAATTTTTTTATCTGTAAAAAACTGCACGCTGTGGAAGTGAAAAAAAATAACATCATATGCAACGACGGTTTTTTTATCTATCAGCCGTAAACCCGGATTGTTTAAAAAATCATACAAAATTAGATTCCAGGGCGCTATGCCGCCACCAAGGTGCTGCATCACATGTACACAATCAAAACGTGTTGTCCAATCGTCCAGGTATTTTTGGTCGCCGAATTTGCCATCCTCCAACCTGCCGTAACACCATTCCAAACACCTGTCCTTCCACCAGTTCAATACTTTCAAACCGGCTTCATCATTTTTAAAACACATAAACTGCACACAATAAATGCCGCTGTACCACGACTGGTCATACATTTTTGGATAACGGTGCTCACTGATCAACACCGATTTATCACCCATTTCATCTATCAATACCGTTGGATCGTTATAGAAGATCATATCTGCATCGAGGTAAGTGCAATCGGCTAGATTGTATTTCTGCAGACAGTATAAGATGGTAAAAGGCGTGCTTGTCCAGCAATACTCAGCCATGGATCTTGTTGGCTTAACGCCTAGTAAAGCTGGT
>CAXSIE010000054.1:3994-11409 GCA_964237295.1 uncultured Flavihumibacter sp.
TTCAAAATCCTGTAAAGAAACCACCGTAAGATGCGGAAGCGGATGATTTTTCAGATAAGTATAACAGTTATCATCAAATGCAAAAACATACAGGTGAAATGAAGGACAAACCTTTTCGAGTGATTGATACAGGGCTAGTCCGCGTGACAAATAATTAGTGTTAAAAAGTGTGCAGAAATTAAGCATTGATATCAGCGAATATTTTATTGAATTGTTTCTTTAGCATAACGAGCGGCACTTTCAGTTTTTCTTTTTTTAACTGTTGCAATATTGAATTTTTACATTCGGAGAAAATAGCGTCATGAGATTGTTGTAGCGCCAGGTCGCACACTTCCAGTGCAAAACCATATTGCCTTTCCAGCAGTGCAAAAGTATATAACAGTAAAAGTGAGCGCGGATTGAAGTTGGAAGGATTTTGAAGATAAGTGAGCTCCGCCCAGCAAGGTGATTTGCGAACCATACGATTGCTGTTAAAGGCACCGAATTCTTTGATATAGCTTTCATGTAATCTTTGCGTGCCTTTAACTTCCATGGAAGACAGCCAGTAGCCCGATTGCTGCAGCTCCTGCATGATAGTGAACAGTTTATCTTCTCCGGTATAAGCATCCATGATGCCCGGCTCGAATTCGGCGGCCAGGATGTTTTTGCGGATGTCGTCAGTGACGCTTAGGAATAAACGAAGGTCGGTACCCTGCGTGTCTGTCTTGAACCAATCAATATAATCAATGCCCGCGCCCTGCATTGCCTGTTGCAGCGTAGTAGCCTGCAGTTGCACCGTTTGCTCCACTTTAAACAGGGATTTAAATGCCCATGGCTGTAATTTTTGAAGATCCGGTTTTAACAGGCTTGAACAAAATGGTGATGCGGTAAGGTTAAATTCGGCAGTAGCTGATGCTTTTGCTGTAACGATCCTGTTAATGACCAGTAGTTTTTTGTAACCGGAAGCCTGCTTTTCACTCACATTGAACTCCCTGTCGTCCGCATCAAAAGCAATACAGATGGAATAGGGCGCGATCTTACGCCATTTTTTATTTATTTCTCCGGAAGCGCCGATATCAATCAGTACAGGTGGCTTGTTTTCAAAGTACGAAGATGATAATATGGTGTCAATGATCTTCATGAAGTTTGATTTTTCAGTTCCATAAGAAATCCCTCGTAGACGATGCTCCTGCCGTCTAATTCAATGGAATCATCATTAAAATGCCTGCTCAGTATCGTGTACTTTTTACCGAAAGCCTGTTTTACTTTCTCGTAATGAAGGAACCAGCAGGGGTACGAAGCGGTATATATGGCCGGGGGCACTTTCTGCACCGTTAGCCTGTCACGGCCTTTGTAATTAAAAGGAGTATTATCAATGATGATATGGGGGATGTTGAACTGTATGATTTTTTCAATCAGCTCATAAGGTTTTTCCATGTAATGGATAGCGCATGAAACAACCAAAAGGTCAGCTTCATGCAGTGCCTGCGCTTCTTCCAGGGTGGAACAAAAACTGATCCTGTTATCCTGAATGTATTTCCGGCCGGTTGTAACAAAATTCTCCTGTTCAATAATCTGCCAATGAACCGCTGCGATATCATCCAGAAATTTTTTGTTTTGAAAATAGGTGCTGCCTAGTGATCCGCCAAAATCTATTACATTCAGTTTGCCCTTGTTTATCAGGGCCTTCCATAACAAAGCGGATAACAACGGATAGGAATATACAATGCTATCGAAGAGCACGGAATCTCTTTCGTAAACAGCTTTGCCGTTTTTTACTTTTAAAGTGGCGTCCTTTACTTTTTCCAGGATATTTAAAGCGTCGTAGCCGGTACAGTGCTGCAAGGCATTTTGCCAGCTGGAATAATCGCCCGACCAGCCGTAGGCTTTTCGTTTAAAATACTTTCTATATAATATTAATGCTTCCTCAACCATATACCATTAAAGAGATTTTCGGCAAGATGCTTTAATTTTTTTATATAAGAGGTTTTTAGCGGGCGTATATGTTTTTCAAAATTAACAAACGCATCTATCGCTTTATCGTCGTTTATTAACGGTATGTTGTTTAGCAGGATAGGAGTATCAGCCAATACAAGGTCTGCATTATAATCGGCAGTTTTTACATGGGTGGAATCAGCGCCAAAGCCGATATGTTTCGACAGTGAACGGGAGGGATACAAGGTAAGCGCATCGTTCAGCAATGCGGTGGCTGTCCAGCGAATGGCCCAACTGTTTACTTTTCCCAGGATCTGTTGCTTAAGCATATTTTCATAAGGAAACCGGCCGTCCAGGTTAAATTGATGCAGCAGGCCGCGTTCTGTAAGCTGGTTGTAAATCTTTTCTGTGTCCGGTTCAAAATGGTCCCAGGCTCTTTTCCAGCTTGCCCAGGCGATGGTGTCGGGTAAACGGATGAAGTAGGTATCGGCCGGAGCTGTATTATAATAGTAATTCCAGGAACCAAGACTGAACACCTTTTTTACATCCTTATATTTTTCCAGGCCTTCATTCATAAACCGGAGGAAATATTTTGATACCACTACATCGTCTTCAATCACGATAACGTTTTGAAACCTGTTAACGGTTTCCGTTACTCCTTTAATGATTGAAGGGGCCAGTCCTTTATTTACTGCCGACTCCAATATAGTAACGTTTTTACACCATTTTTTACTGCGAATAATTTTTCGTACCTCGTCAATAGCTGCAAGCTGCATTGAATCGGCATTTGATTTTGGGCCGTCTGCATAAATGAATAATTCTGTATCCCGGGCCAGGTCATTTTCAGCCAGGGATTCAAGCGTACGCAAGGTAAACTGCGGGCGGTTGTAAACAAATAGGGCGACAGGGGCGAGTGGCATTATTGGAGCAAATTTAGACACAAATTGATTTTAACCCAATTATCTGCACTTATTAACACAAGGATTTTCTTGCAGTAGAATATTATAAGAAATAACTGAAAGTTATAATTTTTGCCATATACCTGTTTGCGTAAAAAAGTCAGCGTATGGACTAGGACTTTTATGATTAAATATCAGACTAAAACTTTTATTTAGTGGACCGTTGGTATGTTGGAAGTAGTATTTTCTGTCTGAATTATCAACAATCAGGTATCCCCCTTTTTTAACTTTAGATAGGCTGTGAAAAATGCTGGATGGCCTTGATCGTCCATCAACCAGTACTATATCAAAGTATTCATCTGCATAACGATCAATAAATGTTACATATGTTTTAAATGTATTCTTAAGAAAGTTTTTGTCGCTTGTATAATAATCAGAAGGGTTTGAAGGATCAAGGGCTTCACTTAGGTTTTTATTATCAGGTAAAATAAGATTGCCACTCCAGTTAGTTGATGATTGCTTTAGTAAAATTTGCTGAAGCCTGGTAAACCATTCCGGATCATGTTCAACTGTAACAACTTCTTTAGCCCTGTTTATAAAAAACAAGGTGGAGCCTCCTCCACCATATTCAAATACGCGGCTGTTTAAATGGACGCTTGATTTTAAAAAGTCAATAACAGGGAATGTTATCCAGGGTTGTTGATCGCTAATTGAATTCATTCCAGGTTGAAGGGAGGCTTTCCATATATCAAAATATTTAGTTTTGGCTATAATTGAAAAGTTTCCTTTAAAGACTTCTTGTAGTACCTGTTTTCCAAAACGAAAAGCCAAGTTAGCAACCATATTCATTGTTTAAAATTGTCAAATATAAACCGATACACTTCCGGTTACTGTTTACCCGGTTATACCTCTTGTATCAATTATAAAAGGTAACCATATCTTATTGTAAAAATATTGATTGCGAATGTATGAATTTGTTATTTCTTCTGCCAGATAGCAGTTTGCGTTAAATATTCCAGGTATGGACTGGGCGCTTTCTGATCAGCGATCAACTGAAAATCCGATTCCAGTTTCTGCTGAACGCCCGTAAAATAATTCTTCCGGTTTGAATTGTCTACCACCAGAAAGCCGCCGGCTTTAACCTTGGGCATGCTATGCCAGATGCATGAAGATCTTGACCTGCCATCTATCATTATCAGATCAAAATAATTGTCAGGATAGTTGTCTATATAAGTTACATACAACCTGAAGATGCAATCGCTGTAAGGTTCTTCGTTAGTATAATAATGATTCGGGTTGGAAGGATCAAGCTGCATGTTCACATCTTTGTCTTCAGGAGGTATCAGTTTGCCGGTCCAGTTTAAGGCATGTTTTTCCTGAATTTTATCCTGCAGCTTATTGTACCACTCCGGGTGATGTTCGATTGTTATCACTTCCTTAACCCTGTTTATAAAGAAGAGTGTGGAGCCGCCGGCACCGTATTCAAATACTTTACTCTCTTTATTCAAATGTTGTTTAAGAAAATCAATGGCAGGAAAAGTAATCCAGGGTAGTTCATCCGCTATCGCGTTCCTGCCGGGTTGCAAGGATGTTTTCCATTGCCGGTAATATTTAAGATGCTTAAAGCTTGAAGGATTTTCCTGAGAGGAGTCATGCAGGATTAATCGTACAAAATTGAAAAATGATTTACTGGCCATATGGCGATGCATAGAAGTGTAAGAATGATCGAAAGTGAATTGCAGGTATAAATTTATGGGTATTTTAGATAAGCCTATCGGGTTTGAACGCAGTACCTCACATATTCTCCAGCTTCAGCCACACTTTAACCTTATACATCCATTTTCCAAAAGGACTGCTTAGCAACGAATGCAAAATTTTTAGCCGCCATTGCCACACAAACAATTTAACAGGCCTGCCATAATATTTTTCAAATACTTCTTTGCCTTCTTTTAATGCTGATAAATAATCGCGGTCGGTTGTTCCGCCGGGCACAAATACTATCAGGGGTTTATCAAGAAACATAAACGGTTCGCGATACATACGGCATACAAAATCGTAATCCATAGCATTTTTTAAAACCGTATTGTACATGCCATATTTTTCATGCAATGCTTTTTTAATGAACATGCTTTGATGTGAGAGGCTTCTCATTCCCCTGTACAACTTTGAAGGGTCAAATGGTTTTCCGATGGTTACCCACAAACCGCCCCTTTGTAATTTGTATTTACCATGTAACCATGAGATGCCCGGTTTTTTTTGAAAGGCTGCTGAAACAGTTGCTAAAACGTACGCATCAAAATAATAATCTGCTGAATTGAGCATGTTAATAATATCACCGCCGGCCCTCTGGATGCCATTGTTAAAAGCATCGGCTATTCCTGCATCTTTTTCGCTGATCCATTTACGGTAGGATGGCTGAACGTTTGTTTGCAGGTAATTATTTATTTTATTATCGGTAGATCCATCAATAATCCAATGCTCATAAGGCGGCAATGTTTGCTTATCTACCGATGCCAGCGTTACCTGCAGTTCAGGAAGGTTATTAAAACAAATGGTTATGATGGAAATGGTCATAATGAATTATCTATAAGGTTTCAGAACTGGCAGGTTTACCCGGCGGGCTTTTAATAAATTCCGCTGCTTTCATGGCAATATTACCCCAATAAAATTTTTTGTAAAAACTATAAGGGATGCTGCTGACAGGTGCTGATGCTGCCCGGATCATCTGGCTGGCAAAACCATTCCAATCATTATCAGGCACAATTTTTAACTGACCGGCAGTTTCTTCTTCCGTTACGCCAATGCTTCCATTACTGGTAGACAGTACTTTGGTATTGTATCCCAACGCTTCCACCATTTTTGTTTTTATGCCGCCGCCTTCCACAACCGGATTTATAAATATATCCGCACCTTTAAAATAGAGGGTAATGTCATCAACAAATCCGGCATAAATGATATTTTTATCAGCATAATTTTTTAATGAATTCATCTCGTCCGGCAGTCCCCTTCCGCAAATAATAATTTTATATTTAAAACCTGATGTGAGCAGAGAAGGATTGATATGATCAAGAATATTTTTAACGGCATCCAGATTGGGCTTGTAATCCAATGCGCCGTTGAACAGGAAGATGGTTTGGTTATTTTCGATTTGATGTTGATGGCGGAGTTGCAGTGTACAACGCTGTTTTTCTTCCGTTGAGGGCGACTTATCTATTTCAATGCCATAAGTAATGGTAGTGCATTTTGTATTATCCAGATGAAACTCTTTTAAGGCAAATTCCCGGTCGGCATCATGAATGAAGAAATTATAATCTGCATTTCTATGTGTTGTGCGTTCATACCACCATAAAATTTTCCACCACCATTTACCAAGACTCTTCCATCGGGTACTTTCAATATTATGTGAATGAATGATAAGTTTAACGCCGGTAAATTTTTTTAATAAAATTCCCAGCCAGCCGTAATAAGGATGTTCCAGAATAAGATGTGAAGCGGCTTGTTGTTTGATTATTTTTTTTACGGTGAAGAAAAGTAATGGGTTGATGTACCGGTATGCAGCATTGGATAAGATATTCAGAACCTTATAGCCTTTTGCATATTGAGGATCGTTGTTCTGAACCGTTATGCAGGTAAGCCCGCAGGTTTTTGAGAAATACTCATTGAAGAGGGCAATTCCTTTTTGTCCGCCTACTTTGGCGGGGAAGATCTTGTAAGGAACTATGGAGAGTACTTTCATTTTTTTAAGAGGCTGTATTGAAAGATTTTTTTTAACACAGAGGGCACAGAGAGAAGAAACACAGAGAACACAGAGTGCTTAAAAATTTTAATCCTCAATGTATTTCTCTGTGTTTCTTCTCTCTGTGCCCTCTGTGTTAAAATTTCTTTGAATCAAGCAATGCTTTTACCTGATTGCGCGCTTCTGTATTCTATAACAATACCCGCAATCAACATAATGTATAATAAGATTGATAACCACATCGTGATCTTATCACTTAGTATCACAGAACGCGGTGCAAAAACAAACTCGATTTTATGTGACCCCGCAGGAACAGGCATTCCGCGAAGCAGGTAGTTAACGCGTGTATAAGGTGTTTTCTTACCATCAATAAATGCATCCCAGCCATAAGGATAATATACTTCGCTGAATACCGCAAGCTGGTTGCTGCTGGCATTCGATTGGTAAGACATCTTATCGTTCTCATATTCAACCAGCTTGATAGAAGCTGTTGAATCATACTGCGGTTTAATTGTTATCATACTCTGGTAACGGGCATCTATAACAGCGCTGTCTTTTGTATCTAACGTATTGAGTATACTCATTTCATCATCCGCATTTTTAGCTATCCTGATTCCTTTTACAAACCAGACATTTCCCAAAGCACCGGGATTGATACGCTCCTCCGGTTGACCGGTTTTTTGATCAGCAGTAATAAAATATTTTGCATTCAGCATATTGAATACCTGCATGTTGCCGGCAGACAACTGCCGCTGGATAATGTCCTGGTATAAAGCCAGTTTCACCGGGCTGTATCCGCCAATTGAATTGTGATGGAAAGAAGCGCGGGCATCTTCAAACGGACTGCTTGAAGTTTGATCGAATAC
>CAXSIE010000054.1:11419-17425 GCA_964237295.1 uncultured Flavihumibacter sp.
TTTTTATTTTAAGGTCGGCAGGAGTAGCGATAAACATAGACTCGAAGTCAGTAGGTTCTATAAAATGATCATTATTAAGATAACGCCTGCTCACAGACAGCAAGTCAAACGAACTTAGTAACACCAAAGCCGATAAAGTTATCAGGGCGCTGAGCTTGTTTTTCAGGAATAGATAAAGGGCGCCCGCTGCCAGCACCACCAGCAAGAGAGAACGTAATAAATCACTCCCGAACAAACTTTTCCTGTCTTCTTTCAGGCCGCTTAACAGGCCGCGCGCGGTATCATCAACCTGCTGTTGTATCTGGGACGTAGGCTGCTGGGTTTGCGATACCTGTTGCAACATGTTAGACGTAATAGTTTGTTTAAAGCTTGCATCATTAGGACCGGTATAGTCAAAACCAAAATACAGCATGACCACTAATGCAAATACACCCCCGGTTATATAAGTTCCAAGAAGAAATTTTTTCCAGGCTTCTTCTTTTTTCAGATTGCCAAACAATATTTCATTAGCCCCCAAGCATGCCAGTACCGCAAAACAAAGCTGCGGTATTACCAATGCCATGGTAGGCGCCCTGAATTTATTATACATCGGCAGGTGGTCAAATAAAAAATAGTTGACAGCCTCGAAATTTTTTCCCCACGAAAGAATGAAAGCAAAAATACTGGCGGCAGCCAAACCCCATTTAATCCAATGCTTTGTAAATACCATTGAAAGTATGGTTAAAAAACAAATCACTGCGCCCAGGTATACAGGTCCTGAAGTACGCTGCTGCTGAGGTCCCCAGTAGGCAAGAACATTGGCGGTATTCAATGCGCCTTCTTCCGGCTGTCCCATCTCCATAAATTTATCCGCAAACTTCGAATTGCCGGAAGTCAGCAACTTGCCACCGGTGCCACCGCCATAGATTCCCGGAACCAGGATAGTGAGTGTTTCCGAGATGCCATAACTCCAGGTAAAAGCATAATCTTTATCGAACCCACCCTCCGTTTTATTTTTCGGATGGGTTGGATCGGTCAGCTCCGAACGCCCGCCGCGCATCGTTTCTTTTACATACTCGTTCATCGGCCAGATGTTGATGATGTTTACACCCAGGGCAATCAATCCTGAAAAGAGGGCGAGTGCGCCGGCAATTACCACATCTTTTACTTTTCCATTCCGGACGGCGTACACGGTATATGCAATGCCAATACACAGTGCCACTATCAAAGTATAATATGTGATCTGTATATGATTCTGCCAGAGTATCATGGCCGCTAAAAGCGAGGTTAATACGGTGCCGATCATATAGCGTTTCTGAAAGATCAGCAACAATGAAGCAATAACGCCCGGCGCATAACCGATACAGATCATTTTAGTATCATGACCCACAGCTATAATAACGGGGTCGTATGTAGAATAGGCATAGGCGATAGCTCCCATAACGCCGAGCCAGGGGTTTACCCGCAACACCATTAAAAGAAAATACGCCATAATACAGGCCAGGAAAAAGAAATTAACCGGTTTGGGTAATCCTAAAGTAAAAATATAATTATGCAAAACACCGATGGAAATTTTATTGGGTGTTTCAAAAGCGATCTGGTAACCGGGCATGCCGCCAAACATGCTGTTTGTCCAGTAAGGATAGAGTCCATGTTTTTCTTTGTATTCAAATGACTGCTGCGCCATCCCCCGCCATTGCTGGTTATCTGTACTTTCAAGCACCTTTCCCTGCAATGCAGGCTGACAATAAACGGCAGCCACCACCAGGAAAATCGCCACAGCAATAATATGAGGCACTGCCTTTCTCAAAAAATTAGCATTCATACGCGGTCATTGATTATTCCCGCAAAATAATGGTATTTTAAGGATAATTGCAGATTTTGGGACAAGCTAACACGGATTTGTGAATGCCTGGACGTAAATTGAATAATGTATGAAGACCTTACAATTTCTTTCAAGAGTAACCTTTATTTATAACGGCTGTATGATAGTGACGCTGTTGATGGGTTATGTTAATTTTATGGCCGATAAGGAAATTAAATCAAGCATTATAGTGGCCGGGTTGTTTTTATCTATAGTATTTAACGGACTGATTCATCTATGGGTGGGAGTGCTATTGTTTAAAAATGCATCGCTACGGATTTTTCGGCCTGCCTGGTTATTTATCGCAAACTTTTGTTGTTTTATCTACCAAATTTATATGTCGCTGAAATGATACATCAAATTATTAAGGACAAACCTACCAGGCTGTTTGTTTTTTTTACTGCATTCTTTGTAGCCAATGCGCTTATCGCGGAATGCATAGGCGGAAAAATTTTTTCATTGGAAAAATTATTCGGGCTTGCACCATCACAATTCGGGTTGTTTGGACAAAAAGGGCTTTCTTTCAACCTTACCTGCGGGGTGTTGTTATGGCCGCTTGAATTTATTATAACTGATATCATAAATGAATACTATGGTCCGAAGGCGGTAAGGAGGATTTCATATATCGCGGTAGGTTTGATCACCTATGCGTTTGTGATGTTTTACCTGGCTATTCATGTTCCGTCGGCAGATTTCTGGCTGGGTTCAAAGGCGCCTGAAATTGCAAACATGCAGGTGGCATTCAATGGAATTTTCGGACAGGGTATGTGGATCATCCTGGGTAGCCTGGTAGCGTTTATGGTGAGCCAGATCGTGGATGTAACGGTTTTTCACCGGATAAAGGCGGTTACCGGCGAAAAATGGGTGTGGTTGCGGGCGACGGGTTCAACGATTATTTCCCAGTTTATCGATAGTTTTATTGTGTTGTTTATAGCATTTAAGATTGGTAATAACTGGAGCTGGCAACTGGTACTGGCTATATGCCTGGTTAATTATGCATATAAGTTTACGATGGCGATTGTGTTGACTCCTTTGATTTACCTGATCGAGGGTGCTATTGAAAGATACCTGGGACATGAGGTTACCCGGCAGATGAAGCAGGCGGCTATGGGAAAATTGGAGGTTTAGAATGTTTGAATTCTTTTTGAACCACGGAGAAAAGGCCGGAGGAGAAGAAGAGGGAACACAGAGGACTTCCTGTGGAAAAAAAACAGGGGACTTTACACTGTCAACCGCATCACATAATCATTCATCAGGAAACCGTTCCCGATATCAATATCTTCTTCCCTTATCACTTCAAACCCCAGTCTTTCATAAAACGTTTTAGCCTTATTATTACGATTTACATTCAGCTCCAGCGCCTTGCCACCAATGCTTTGAAGCGCTGAAATGATAAAATGAATCAAAGCCTTCCCAAGGCCACGCCCCTGAATTGACGTAAGAACATACAATTTGTGCAGTTTATAAACTTCTTCGGTATAAGCCGGTGAGTAAGAAGCAAAGCCAACCGGTTCACCATCCAGGTATTCAATGAGGAAAGTATGTTTGCCAAACTGTTCTTCCAAAGAAGCTTTACTATAAAACAAACCCATCATGTATTTAATCTGGTCGGCAGACAATATATTTTTATAGGTGACAGGCCATACTGATTCTGCCAGGTTTCTTATTGTATCAACTTCATTGACGTCAGCCTTTCGTATCACCACTTCATTTTTCATGAGAGATCATTAAATGGTGAAAATAGATAATTGCCGATTAAATCCGCATGATTTCCTTACCTCATACCTCATACCTCAACGCTCATACCTTAATGCATGAATTTACCTATATTTACCTGCTATGAAATTCCTTGTTTCAGTGATGCTTCTTATAACCGGTGTGCAGGCATTTACGCAACGCTTTGGTGGAAACCCGCCATCCGTAAAATGGAATCAGGTGAACAACCCCGCAACAAGGGTTATCTTTCCCAAGGGACTTGATTCCGTAGCCCGACAGGTAGCCGGTATCGTTCAGCAATTAAATACTTCCACACAGCAGTCAATCGGTAATCAATTGCATAAGGTGGATATCGTATTGCATAATCAAACCACACAGTCCAACGCTTATGTGGCGCTGGGGCCTTACCGTAGCGAATTTTACCTGATGCCGCCTCAAAACAGTTTTACATTAGGCAGCCTTTCCTGGCCCGAGCAACTGGCCATTCATGAATTCAGGCATGTGCAGCAGAATAATAATTTTAACGTAGGACTCTCCAAAGTTTTCCGAACCGTTTTCGGTGAAGAAGGCCAGGCACTGGCTAACAGCCTGGTAGTTCCCAACTGGTTCTACGAAGGCGATGCCGTATACAACGAAACCAACGTAAGCAGGCAGGGCAGGGGACGATTGCCTTTTTTTTACAACGACTATCGCTCGTTATGGCAGGCGGGAAAAAACTATTCCTGGATGAAGCTGCGCAACGGATCATATAAAGACTTCACACCTGATCATTACAAATTAGGATATATGATGGTAGCATATGGCAGGGAGAAATATGGAAATGAATTCTGGAAGAAGGTTACCCAGGATGCTGCTTCTTACAAAGGCCTTTTTTATCCCTTTCAGAAAGCCGTTAAAAATTATTCAGGAAAGAATTACACCGTTTTCAGAAAGAATGTACTGGATTATTTCAAAGAATCTGATAATCATGCCGGGATAAATGTAAACAAGCCTTTTGAACCCGGGCATTTTGTTGCGGATGAAGAATTTCCTGCCGTTGTGGATGACAGCACCCTTGTTTTTATGAAAACAACTTATAAACAGGTGCCGGTCTTTATTATACGAACTAATAATAAAGATAAGAAACTAAGGGTAAGAGACTATTCCCTCGATAACCAGTTTTCGTACAGGAACGGGAATATCGTTTATGCGTCTTACCGTACTCACCTTCGATGGGGTTGGAAGGATTACAGTGAATTGCAAATTATAGATATTCACACAGGTAAGCAGCGTTCGCTGACAAAACATTCAAAATATTTTTCTCCTGATATCAGCAATGACGGAAGTACCATCGTGGCTGTTTATGTAGATGAAAAAGGTAATAGTACCTTACACTTCCTGGATGCAGGTAACGGTACGCTGATCAAAGCCGTTCCCAATCCTGAAAAATTGTTTTATACTTACCCGAAATTTTATAATGCCAGGGAAGTGATCACTGCTGTTAAAGATACGGCCGGACAAATGTCACTGGCCCTGATTGATGTTGTAAAAGGAACCACCAGTTACCTTACTCCGTTTTCATTTAATGTAATCGGCTTCCCGGTTATTCAAAATGATACCGTATATTTCAGCGCCTCACATGGTGTAACCGACCGTATTTTTGCCTACTCACTGCCAGCAAAGAAATTGTTCAGGCTGGTATCAGGCACTTCGTCTGACCTGGGAAATTACCAACCGGCTGCCGGTTCCGATAAATTGTGGTGGAGTATCTTTACAGCCTTTGGTTATCAGCTGCAATCTGCCAATAAAAAGGATATGGTATGGGAAGATATTACGGCAACAGCTTTCGGTAAACCGCTACCGGATTTTGGGATTGCTTCGGTGAATAAAAATCCTTCCGGTAGTTTTGCAGCTTCCAAGGAATCGGTGGTTACCAAATATTCAACCTCATACCGGTTGTTGAATTTTCATAGCCTGCATCCATTGGTGGACGATCCGGTTTATTCATTGTCGTTAGTAGGTGAAAACGTGTTGAATACGTTGCAATCTGAATTGTCTTTAAGTTATAACAGGAACGAACAATACAAACAAATCGGTTTTAGTACTACCTATGGTGCATTGTTTCCCTACTTGTCAGCCGGTGCAAATTATACTTTCGACCGAAGGGGATTGTATCATGGAAAAAGGATTTATTGGAATGAGGCCGAGTTCCGGGGCGGCTTCGAGCTTCCTTTTACTTTAAACAAAGGCAGGAACTTTACCGGACTGAATATTGGCGCCGATTATGTTTTTAACCAACCCAATTTTAAAGGTGTATATAAAGACAGTCTTGGCAATCAGTCATTCAGTTATGTGAACACTTACCTTAGTTTTTACAACCAGGTACAACAGGCAAGACAGCATATTTATCCGCGTTTTGCCCAATCCCTTTTGATCAGTTATAAGAGGGCCGTCTCTAATTTTGATGC
>CAXSIE010000055.1:0-2539 GCA_964237295.1 uncultured Flavihumibacter sp.
TCGAATATCAGCATGGCAATGGCTATGCTCATTACAACTAAGCTGAATATCGTTCTATTTAAAGAAAAATTATTTTTAAATTCAGATCTTCCGAAAGAGTGGGTGGCTGAAATGGGTTGTAACATTCTTTCCTTTTTTATATAAACTAAAAACCCTGTTGAAAAATCTTCCTAATATAGGTTCATGCATTTTCCAGGCTAGCCCTTTTTTATACCTTCTGGCATCCCGCCATTTATAATACAGTAGCCAATCAGGTTCATGGAGTTTCCATATCCTGCAATAAGGAGATTTAGTATCAGCTCTATCTATAATGTTATTTACAGCCCTGCGCGCTGCTTCATTAGCTCCTTCCATGGTAGCCAGGTCGGTATTGGTTTTAATATAATCAGATGCAAGGAAAAGATTAGGGATATTGGTATAAGATTCCCTGCGAAGTACCCATGTATCTACTTCGTTTACAAGCAAGGGTTCTTCATTTTCATCGAAGGTGTTTAAACCAAATTTTACAGGTTGATTATTTTTTTCATTAGGAGAGGGTGTATGAGCATCTAAAACATCTTCTTTAAAAATAATGTCGCAATCAATATTAACGCACTTCAAATTGCTGTCTTCTAAAACAACCTGTCCGTTTATATTAAAACTGCGTTTCATTTGTTCCCATGCTTCAGCAATAACCTCTTTCTGGGTGCAATCTTTTGCTGCTTTATTATAAAGTAAACCTGCAATATCCCAGTTAGAAACATCTACGGAAATTATTCCTTTTACGTCTCCGGTACCATATTGTTGAATATCAAAGTCCTTCCAGAATTGAACCTGTGATATTGCAGTAAGTGCCCAGGGAGAATCAGCCAGAATAATATGTCCTTTATTAATGCTTACGTCATTGTACAGGTAAAACTGAATACCATTCATCCAGGCAACATCATTTGCAAGTTCTGCAATATCATCCAGGCAGGTATCCAATTTATATATTTCCGGATTGCTGAGCATAAGCTTTGCCGCACGTTCTATCGGCAAAGCGCACAAATAATAATCTGCAGTAAACTTTTGCTTTTCAGTACCGTTCTGTGTAATCCATGCACCTGAGATCAATCCGTTTTCAGTATCTAGGATTTCAGCTTCGCTATCGAAATAATACTTTACACCTTTGCTTTTTAGATAATCAAGCCAGGGATGTAACCAGACATCATTAGTCGGGCCACACAAAATCCTGTCTGTATGTACAGCAGGATTAGCCATGTTAAACAATAATTGTAAAAATATATCTCCGCCTGTTTTGGTACTGGCTTTTTCCGCTTTGGCAGCTACTAAAGTTCTGGTTAATCCATTTACAAAAAGTGTTCTGTAATTCTGGCTGTAATCATCAGCTTCGGTAAATTCCCACCAGCCAATGTGTTCGTATTCATTTGTTCTTCGCTGTTCACAACTGGTCATCAATTGCCAGACTTTGCCTGCAATAACTTTTGATTCGCCTTGCGACAATCCGGATTTTGTATGAAAAATATCATGAATGATTAATTGTAAATCACTAAATGTTTTAGGAAAATTTCCCGGTGCATAAATTGGAGTCTGGCCCATCCGGGCCATCATAATCCGGGAGCATTCAATTAAATTGTCATACACCCCTTTCTGATTTTTTTTAAACGGGATACGCTTCATGGTATCCGTTACATGGCGATAAAACCCCGGGAAAAACCTAAAACCATGTTCTCCGGGCAAAGGTTGTCTGTTATCAGTAGCAGGTTCAGAAATCGGGGTTGAACGCGCTTTACCCCCCGGAAGATTTTTATGTCGTTCAAAAACTGTTACTTCAAACCCTCTTTCAACAAGTTCGTGTGCTGCGCTCATGCCTGCAACACCACCGCCAAGGATAATTATATGCTTTGTCATGGAGTTTAATTAACATGAGTTGTCAGTAATAACAAACAAAAAGGTGAGCGCCTAAAAGCTAATTCTGAGTCACTACACAAAAAAGTAGTCTAATGCTTACCTACTATACAATTATAAGCATTTTTTGTATTGCAGATGTTATTTTAAAGCAATGATTCTTTTTTATTCAATTTCACTGGTGAAAGATAGTTCAGCAGCACAATTTTTTAAACACAGAAGGAACAAAGGGAAGAAACACAGAGATCACGGAGGCTTTATTTAATGCATCTGTTAGGCGCTATCGCGCATTCATATTAATAGCTCTGTTATAAATATTTATCTTGCAGCCTAACCCGATCCATAACACTAATATGACTGTTACTTCATTTAAATCTTTTGGAATAAAGGAAATCGCTAAAAAGGCAAATGTTTCAATAGCTACTGTTGACAGGGTCATTCACAACCGCACAGGCGTTTCAGAAACAACAAAATCCAAAATAACTTCGCTGATGAAAGAATTCAAGTATGAGCCGAACATACTTGCCCGGCGCCTTGCTTCAAAGAAAAAATTGAATTTTGCCGTATTAATTCCAAAGGTATCGGATGAGACGGATTTTTGGGCAGGCCCGTTAAACGGCGTTCAGCAGGCGGCAACAGAAATAAAGCAATA
>CAXSIE010000055.1:2571-6484 GCA_964237295.1 uncultured Flavihumibacter sp.
GCACTTTTATAAAAAAGGCGGCTTCCGTTCTCAAACATAGTTACCAGGGAATATTGTTTGCGCCTTCTTTCATTGAAGAATCTATGAAGTTCTCCATGGACTGCGATAAACGGAAGATACCCTATATTTTTATTAACTCCGACATTCCTGACCAGAAAAATCTTTGTTACTTCGGGCCGGATCTCTTCCAGAGTGGTTACCTGGGAGCACACCTTGTTAAATACCTGGTAAAGGATAAAGACAAGATACTGCTGGTAAACATCTCCAAAGAAATCGATAATCAACACCACCTCCTCAGAAAAGAAGAAGGTTTCAGGGCTTACTTTGACAGGCTGGCTAAAAATGAAATCGTAAAAATAGATATACGTCAAACTGATGACTTGTCGGTGCGGCGAAAATTGACGACTGTCTTAAAAAAGCATGTTATTAAAGCGGTTTTTGTTACCAACTCAAGAGTGTCTACCGTTGCAAATTACCTGGAAGAAGCGTGTATCAAGAACATAACGGTTGTGGGTTATGATTACCTGCAATCAAATCTCGATTGCCTTGAAAAAGACACGATTGATTTTTTAATTTGCCAAAAACCGAGGGAACAGGGATACCGTGGTATCATGGCCCTCTATAATGCCCTGGTGCATAACACCATAACGGATAAAATTCATTTCATGCCGATTGATATCATTACAAAAGAAAATTACAAGTTTTACAGCAACTAGCTCAGTATCTATTTGATCCTTAGCAAATCGGAGATAATTTATAACATTGAAACTGGCATCTTGCTTATAGCCGTTTTCTTCCGCGATACCCCTTTATGCGCTATTTTTTATCCGGCCATACAAAAGCGATTTTTTTAAATTTTTCCGGAATACATATTTTGTATAAATTAGTGTACGTTACCGGAAATTTATTGCACTGGGTAAATATTTATAGATATAAGGAATTTTACATTATTACGTGTACGTTACCGTTCTGATTGTATTTCCATTGTATTTAGTGCTTCCTGTTGATAAAGGGATATTGGATCATTATGCAGATTCATCATAAAAAACAATCGGGAACATTCACATTCACAGTACAGCCTGATCCACTGATACTTTTGTTGTATGTAACAAATAATCCAAACAGGCGTATCATACAGCACTTTAAATAGCATGGTCGCTGCAATTTCTTTGAGGTAATAATCAGTATCTAATGTACAGTGTTGCTAACCGAAAGCTTGTTATCAAATTTTGATTCTTAACCAAAACTCAAATATCATGAAATCCATTTTTGATAGCGGTGCACCGGGCTGCCTCCATAGCTCGGGCTTGTTGCTTTGCCGGCGAATGTCTTTCCTGCTGGCGCTTTTACTGATTCAGGTTGTTAGCTATGCGCAAACTACGGTGAAAGGCACAATCCGTGATAAACAGGGCGCTCTGATGGGTGCCAACATAAAAGTAATGGGTACCACTACTGTAACAGCCACCGACGCTTCCGGCAATTTTACCATCGCTGCATCGCCCAGAAGTGTATTGGAAATAACACACACAGGATATAAAACGTCGCAGGTGCCTGTTAGCAACCGGATGACATTATCTATTCTAATGGAACAAAGTGAAAGCGAACTTAACGAAGTGGTGGTTACCGCCCTCGGCATCAGGAAGGAAAGGAAGGCATTGGGATACTCTGTTACGGAATTAAAAGGTGAAACACTTACCCAGGCACGCGAGACAAATGTAGGTAATTCACTGGTCGGAAAAGTTGCCGGCCTCAACGTCAGTTCTGTTTCCGGCGGTCCGGGTGCTGCGGTAAATATCCAGATCAGGGGCATGTCCAGCATCTCGCAAAGCAACCAGCCACTTTATGTGATCAACGGCATCCCGATGACCAATGAAACTTCTTCAGGAAGAGGGCAATTTCAAAACGCGCCCGACCGTGGTGATAATATTGGTAACCTGAATCCTGATGATATTGAAACCATATCTGTATTAAAGGGTGCGGCAGCTTCCGCATTGTATGGTTCGCGCGCAAAAGCGGGTGTTATCATTATCACTACAAAAAGAGGACAGGCTGGCGCGCCGGCAAGTATCGAGCTTAACAGCAACTTTGTAGCAGAGCAGGTAAGAGACCAGACAGATTTTCAGTATGAGTATGGACAGGGTACCATGGCGCTCGTTAATGGCGCAATCGTAATGAATAAGCCGATGAATATTTCACAGGCTATGACCGGTAGCAGCTGGGGACCAAAAATGGATGGCCAGTTATACATCCAGTCCGACGGAGTGATGCGACCTTATTCAGCGGCACCTCACAATGTTACGAATTTTTACCGCACCGGCCAGACCTTTACCAACACGATCGCTTTTACCAAAGGCTTTGACCAGGGCTCCGTACGGGTATCGGCCACTAACCTGGACAACACCAGCATCATGCCTAATTCCGGCCTGAAAAGGCAGTCCTTCAGTCTTGCGGCAAATTACATGATCGCCAAAGGACTAACACTGGATGTACGCAGCAATTATATTCTGGAGCAGGCCAAAAACAGGCCGATGCTCGCTGATAATGCCGGAAGCGCGGCAGCGGGTATCTTCAACATGGCTACTACCGTTAATATTAACGATTTCAAGGATCCCAATCCTGACGGGTCTGAAAAAAACCTTACCAATTCCTTTCAGACCAATGCCTGGTTTGCGGCCAAATATTTTGTAAATAATACCAGGCGCAACCGTATCATCAACTCGGCAACCCTGAGGTATTCCATGGACAACGGTTTCTTTATCCAGGGACGCGCAGCAAGGGATTTTTATACGGATCGCTATAAGCAGGTAATTCCAAACGGCACCGCTTATCAGCCTAACGGCAGTATCCAGGAACAATCCTATCAGTTCAGCGAGATAAATGCTGACGTACTTGCCGGTAAAACTTTCAAAGTAAATAAAGACATTAACATTACTCCGAATATCGGCGCCAGCTATAGAAATATAAAAGATGAAAGTATCAATGCCAGTGGCGCCGGCTTTTCCGTGCCCTACGTTTATTACCTGGGAAACGTACCTACAAGAACGGTGAGCTATGGCCTGAGCGAACAGGAAATGCAGGCAGTGTACGGAACACTGGAATTTTCTTATAAAGACTTTCTTTACCTGACGGGTTCCGGGCGAACAGACTGGTTTTCAACACTGGCTGCGCCGGGTAAGGATAACCGTTTAGATAAATTCTATCCTTCTGTCAGCGGTTCCTTTGTTTTTAATGAGTTCCTTAGAGATATGCCCTGGCTTAGTTTCGGTAAACTGAGGGCCGCCTATGCTGTGGTTGGTCAGGCAACCGGTCCTTACCAGACCCAGCTAACCTACAACTTAAATGCACTTAGTGTGGGTACCTTGCCATTGGGTCAGATATCAGGCACCAGCGTACCCAATGCCTCTCTTAAAGCATCGGAGGCCACGGAGTTTGAAATTGGTACCGAGATGCGATTATTCAACGACCGGTTGAGTCTTGATCTTACCTGGTATCAGAAAACGTCTACCAATGAAATTGTTTCGGCACCTACGTCAAATACGTCCGGTTATGCAAGTGCCGTCATTAATATCGGTAAACTCAGGAACACCGGTTTTGAAGCACTGGTCAGCGGGTCCATTATTAAAAAATCCAATGGATTCAACTGGACTACCTCCATAAATGGTACCATCAACAATAATGAGATCATTGCACTGGCACCGGGAAACGCACCGCTGCTTTGGGCCACCGCACGTTCCGCCACTGCATTTGTTCAACACATTGTGGGATTGCCGGCAGGCCAGCTAATGGCCTATGATTATGCCCGTAATAAAGACGGAGTAATACAGGTTAATCCCAACACAGGGCTTGCATTAAGAAGCACGGTTTTAACCCCCCAGGGTTCAGTGAACCCGAAATGGCTCGCAGGATGGACCAA
>CAXSIE010000055.1:6494-17327 GCA_964237295.1 uncultured Flavihumibacter sp.
TTATCGACGCAAAATTTGGTGGCAGGATCTATTCCAACACCGAGTCGGCCTCCACTGCCAATGGCCGTAACAAAACAACCCTCGAAGGACGTGACAAGATCTGGGGCATCAACCAAACCGCCCAGGCTTACTGGTCTAATCTGGGAAGCATTTCCGCCTTATATGTTTTTGATGCAAGCTTTATCAAGTTCCGCCAGGCAATCATCGGCTATAGTTTCAGATCGGGCCTCTTTAAAAACAAGATCAAGGGCATCAACCTGAGCATGGTAGGACGCAACCTGTTTACCATCATGAAACTCCGGCGATGCTACCGGGCTTGAAATGGGCCTGCTGCCGCCTACGCGAACTTTCGGCTTTAATTTATCAGCAAAGTTTTAAGCGTATCGTTAGTAGTAATCTTAAAATAAAACAAATGAAAAACAACAATATAACAGGATATACCCTGCTGATAGCAGGGCTGATGCTTACTGCTTCGTGTACCAAGAATTTTGTGAGCATCAATACAAATCCCACCACATTTAATGTTTCCAATTTCAATCCCAATACCTTATTAACAACGGTAGAATTAAGGTCGGGCAGCAGCATGACGGAAGTGTGGCGCGGTAATCTTCCCCTAGCTTCAGTGATGATGCAGGTATTTTCAACAACCTCCGGCTTATGGGTGGGTGACAAATACATGGAGAATGTTGAATACATGAACTCTTACTGTACCATGGCCTATCCCGACCAGGTGAAACCGGTAGTGGAACTGGTTGAGTTTACAAACGACAAACCGGAATACGCCAATCTTCACCAGATTGCCCGTTTGATGAAAGCATGGATATTTCAGCGCATCACGGATCAGTATGGCGATATACCTTATTCCGAAGCTGGCCTGGCCTATCACGAAAGCATCCTGTATCCAAAATATGGCAAACAGGAAGCTATTTATACCGACCTGCTTAAAGAGATCGAGGAAGCGACGCTTGCCCTTGATCCTGCCGGTACCAAACCAACCGGCGATATGATCTATTCGGGCGACATTGCCAAATGGCAGCGTTTCGGCTATTCATTGTTGTTACGAGCCGGGATGCGGCTTGTTAAGGTAAACGATGCGCTTGCAAAATCTACCGTTATGAAGGTGCTGGGTAAAACGATGAACGGTATCGCCGACAATACGCTTGTAAAAGGCAGCGGCGTGTTAGGCCAGGCAGCAATTAACAATCCCAACTCCACTATCCTGTTGGGAGACGGTGGCGCGCAGGAACATTTTTACACCAAGTGGTCAAAGACTTATATTGATTTTTTAAAAAACAACAACGACCCGCGGCTTACAAGAGTAGCGAGGGTAAACGTGTGGACCAGCAATCCTCTTAGCCTCGCTCCCAGCGGCAATGCAAACGGCTCTGCGGCATTACAGAAAGGCCTTCCTAATGGTAAAAATGCCAGTGTAAATAATGACGGATACAGCATTTATTACGATCCTTCCTGGTCGGGAGCCATACTGGACGCTGCAGGTTTCAATTCGTATTCATCCATCAATCTTGAGATGATGCAACGTACCGCACCTACCTTCCTGTTATCTTATTCCGAATCGGAGTTCCTGCTGGCGGAAGCGGTAGCACGCTGGGGAAGTACCTACGGCGGCGATGCGGCCACTCATTATAACAACGGTGTGCGTGCAGCAATGACGAGCCTTAGTCAATTCAATACAACACTCACGATCCCGGATGCCGAGGTGAATGCCTATCTTACGGCAAATCCATATGTAGCAGCCAATGGGTTGGCAATGATCAATACTCAGTACTGGGCTGAAACCGGCACGGTGTTGAATTTTTACGAAACATGGATCAACTGGAGAAGGACCGGACTTCCGGCGCTGGTGCAGATAAATTATCCCGGTAATGTAACGGGAGGCACCATTCCACGCCGGCATATTTATCCACTGGCCGAAGCCAGCACCAACGCTGCCAATTTAAACAGTGCCATCAGTGCACTATCCGGTGGTGATAAAATGACCAGCAGGGTATGGTGGGATAAGTAAGTTGTGTATGGATAGAGGCGTTGATGATATTGTTACCAGGTAATGATAAAGATATAAGCTGACATATTTTTGGATATTGATAACTGAGCGCCTGAACAGGTGCCGGTATTGTAAAATTATTTTTAAATAAATTGAATATGAAATCAAAGCTTTTCCTGCTTGCAACGATAAGCCTGTTGCTGGTAGCAGTTCAAGGTGTGGCTCAAAAAGGCAAATCCAGATTTAAAGTGGTGGGCTATTATTCAATACGAGCTGCTATGACTGCAGATCTTTCGACGGTACCATTCGCTTTGCTGACACATATTAACCTGTCGTTCCTTAACCCGGATACGCTTGGCAATTTCACCGTTGACCTTACCCCTCTTGCGCCTTTTATCAAAGCTGCGCATGCCAATAACGTTAAGGTGCTGCCTTCCATTGCAGGTGGTGGCAAACACAGCTACTATCACGCGTTGTTGAAAGATAGTAACCGGACGAAATTTGTTAATGATCTGGTACAAATTGCTGTTACAAATGATTTCGACGGGATAGATGTTGATATTGAAGGCAGTGATATAGACGCTAATTATGAAAATTTCGCGGTAGACCTTTCAAGAGCGTTAAAAGCCAAAAAGAAAATAACTACCTCCGCTATCGCGGTGTTTTACAAGAACGTATTAAGCGACCGGGCGCTGGCCCAATACGACTTTGTAAATGTTATGAGTTATGACCACACCGGTCCCTGGACCCCTTCCATACCCGGCCCGCACTCTACCTATGAACATGCTGTGGCCGACCTTGATTATTTTGGCATTGAAAGAAAAATTCCAAAGGATAAACTGGTGCTCGGTGTTGGGTTTTACGGCTATGGCTTCGGTCCGGACAGTACATCCATTGCGAGCAGCATGAACTTCGGGCAAATTCTGACCACGTTTCCCGGCGCTGAAAATGTTGATCAATGGAGTATGCCAGGCGGAGCCACCATGTATTATAACGGCATTCCCACCATCAAAAAGAAAACGCAACTGGCAAAAGAGAAAGCCTCAGGCATTATGATCTGGCAGGTACTTGGTGATGCGCCGGGAGAAAAATCGTTGCTTAAACTGATTAACGACGTGGGCTATGCGCAGTAAGGATCTGAATTGTTAACATTAAACCAGTTATGTCAATCATACATGGACATAATATTTCAGCCATCCGGATAGTTTTTTAACCACGGAAATGCCGGAGAAAAAGAAGAGGTTGCACAGAGGAGGTCTCTGTGTAACCTCTTCTTTTTCTCCGGCGTTTCCTCCGTGGTTAAAAAAACATGAAAAGTTCGTAACGGAATTAGCCAATGCCTTACGCGCGAAAACCAGAAATGAAAGCAAAAAAGTAATAGTTATTTAGTTTCTGTGTAAAAATGTTTAATTATATGTTTGTAAATGGATGAGACAGTTACTTTGTTATTTTTAAAGACAAGGCCATATGTTAAGAAACTATTTAAAAATCGCCTTTAGGAACTTAGGGCGGAAGAAGGTTTACTCTTTTATAAACATTACAGGATTAGCGGTAGGCATAGCATCTTGTTTTCTTATATTTCTTTATGTCCGTTTTGAAACCAGTTATGATCAGTTTCATTCTAAAGCGAGCAGGATTTACCGTGTTGTCGGTGATATTAAATCTTCGGCTGATATGCTGCACTGGTATAATACACCGGGACCTATGGCCGGGGCAATGAAACATGAAATTCCGGAAGTTGTTGAAACGGTCCGTATTGTTCCAGGCAGTTTACTTGTAAGAAAAGGTACTATCAAATTCCAGGAGGAGCAATCTTTATGGGCGGATCCATCTTTTTTTACCGTCTTTGATTTTCCATTAAAATACGGCAATCCCAAAACAGCGCTTCGGGAGCCGAATAGTATTGTTTTTTCGGAAACTGCAGCGCGTAAATATTTTGGCAATTCGAATCCGCTAGGGCAATCCCTGTTGCTTACAGGTAAGAACTTACATGCCATTGTTACAGGAGTAATGAAAGATATACCAGGGAATTCCCATATCAAAGCCGATATGCTGGTTTCGATGGCAACTTATTCCGGATCTTTTGTGCCATGGATCGAAACCGACTGGAGCGTTTTTAACCCATCCACTTATTTACTTTTGTCACCAGGCGCAAACTATCAAAAGGTGCAGGCGAAGCTTCCGGCGCTGGTTAAAAAATACGGTGGTGATGAACTGAAAAAATCCAATACCGTTTATCTGGCAAAATTAGAACCATTGAAAGATATTTACCTCCGCTCCACTTATGGAGCAATGGAAACGGGCAACCTGAATTACGTTAATGCTTTTACAGTCATTGCGCTGTTTGTGCTGCTGATTGCCTGCGTTAATTTTATCAACCTCACCACGGCACGTTCTGTAGAAAGAGCAAAAGAAGTCGGAATCCGAAAATGTGCAGGGGCTTTAAAAAAGCAGTTGCTATGGCAATTCCTTATAGAATCTGTGATTGTTGCGCTCACTTCATGGATACTGGCGCTGATACTTTGTTGTTTTTTATTGCCGCTATTCAACAGCCTTTCCGGCAAACTTATCAGCACCGGCATTTTTGAAAAACCATCAGACATACTTTTGCTCCTGGCACTTGCCCTGGCAATCGGATTGCTGGCTGGTATATATCCTGCCTTTGTACTTTCTTCTTATAAGCCAGTCCTGGTTCTTAAAGGAAGATTTTCAACAGGCAATAGCGGGACCTTCCTTAGGAAAATGTTGGTTGTTACTCAATTTGCAATTTCCATAGCGTTGATCGTGGGTACCCTGGTGGTTTATTCACAGCTGCATTTTATGCGGGATCGTTCTTTGGGCTTTAATAAAGACCAGGTTTTAGTGATTTCCAACAATGGTGATCCCGGCACCATTGAATTCAAGAAACAAATTTCCGATATTCCTTCTATTCAGTCGTCCTCCATTTCATCCGCTATTCCAAGCCGGAATTATAACGGCAATGACATGGGCTGGGTTCTTATTCAAAACAGGCAGGATGAATTACAGCGGGTTAATATACATGTTTATAGTGTTGATCCAGATTTTCTGCGGGTTTACCAGATCAAACTGCTGGCGGGAAGAAACTTTTCAAAAGAAATAAAAAGTGATTCAACAAGGGGTGTGATTTTAAATAAAACAGCGGTAAGTAAGCTGGGGTATTCATCTCCGCAACAGGCAGTAGGCAGGCATTTTGTTACACAAGGCTTTACAAGGAGCATTATCGGCGTAGTAGATGATTTCCATTATCAGTCTCTTAAAGAGCCGGTACAACCTTTATGTATGTTTACCGGACAAGATTACTGGCAATATATTTCCATGAAAGTAACAGCTGGCGCTCTGCCGGGCACAATAAAAGTTCTTCAAACCAAATGGGAAAGATCAATACCTAACAGGCCTTTCAATTATTTTTTTCTGGATGATGCTTTCAATAGCCAGTACCGTTCTGATGACAATTTTGGCCGTCTTATATTCTATTTTTCTATTTTAGCTCTTTTTATATCAAGTCTTGGTTTACTTGGACTTTCTTCCTTCCATATCTTTCAAAGAACAAGGGAGATAGGTATTCGAAAAGTGTTGGGTGCTTCTGTAGCAGGTATTGTAAGCCTGGTATCAAAAGATTTTTTGCGTTTGGTAATTGTTTCTTTTGTTATTGCTATCCCTCTTTCATGGTTTGCAATGAACAAATGGCTGCAGGGATTCGCTTACAGAATCAATTTCAGTTGGTGGATATTTGCGCTTGCAGGAGCTGTAGCTTTTCTGATCGCAGTAGTCACGATTAGTTTGCAGGCGATTAAAGCAGGAATAGGTAATCCTGTTAAAAGTTTAAGAACTGAGTAGATCTGAATGCGTTCGATTTCTTTCTAATGATTGATCTGTATATTAAGCTTTTCTATCAGGGTAATTTATAAACAACGGCCTCATAAGCTCTTAGCAAAACAGTAGCTTTATTAACAACAGGAGCTAAATTGTAGTTTGTCAAAAGAAGGGTTGCATTTTTCAAATTGATTATAATATCGGTACTTGCTTTATGGGAGGTGAAGTTCAAGAGCACCAGTAATTTTTCTCCTTCGCCTTCTCTTGTGTATGCATATATGTGAGGATTATTTTTATCAAGCAATGCATATTTCCCATACACCAATACCGGGTGCTCTTTACGAAGCCTGGTTATTTTTCTAAAATAATTTAATACTGAATTAGGATTTTTATCTTCGGCTTCTTCATTAATGGTTGTATAATTTGAATTTACTTTTATCCAGGGCATACCTGTGGTAAATCCTGCATTGGCTGTATTGTTCCATTGAAACGGTGTGCGTCCGTTATCCCTGCTTTCAAAAGCTTTCAGCTTCATAAACTTGTTTAAGTCTCCTCCCACATTTTTTTCGTGCTGATAAGCATTCAGGGTTTGTACATCCCGGTAATCTGTAATACTGTTAAATCTTATGTTAGTCATTCCCAGTTCATCACCGTTGTAATAATAAGGTGTGCCATGCATGGTCATGATAAAAGTTGTAAGCATTTGAGAAGAATGCGTGCGATGCATCTCGCTGTCATTACCAAACCTGCTCACCATGCGTGCCTGGTCGTGGTTGGAAAGAAAAATAGAAAGCCAGCCATTCTTTTCAAAAGCACTATCCCAACGGCTGAAAACTTCTTTCAAATGCAATAAACTATATCCCCCGGGTTTAGCTACATCAACGCCTTCAAAGGCATAAGCCATGTTTAGCTCATGGCGGTTACTGTCAACAAGGTTATGTGCATCGGTGAAAGAATTTCCTGCACCCTCCGCCACACTCATCACATTGTATTTGCTCAGCACTTCATTATTCATTTGCTGAAGATAGCCATGAAGATTACCCTGCATTGCGTAATACAGGCTGAAGTTTTTTTCAAAGCCTTGCGGGAACACAGGAAAAGTGGTGTCTTTTGCTGCAAACTGGAATGCATCTAACCTGAAACCATCAATGCCTTTATTCGCCCAGAATTTCATGATGTCAAAAACCTCTTGCCTCACTTTTGGATTTTCCCAGTTTAAATCAGGTTGTTTGCGTGAAAAATAATGCAGGTAGTAGGCATTGGTAAGCGAATCATATTGCCAGGCATCGCCATTTACATCAAACAAACTATAGCGATAAGGTGGCTTGCCATTTTCAGCTTTCCACCAGTGGTAATATTCGCGGTAAGGATTGTTTCTCGAACTACGGCTTTGCTTAAACCAGTCATGCTCATCGCTGCTGTGGTTCACCACCAGGTCCATGATGAGCTTGATTTCCCTTTTGTGCATTTCTTTCAATAAAGAATCAAAGTCGGCCATGGTTCCAAAATCTTTCATGATGTTACGGTAATCACTTACATCATAGCCATTGTCATCGTTTGGGGAGCTGTAAACAGGGTTTAACCATACCGCCGTTACGCCAAGGCTTTTAATGTAATCCAGTTTTGATATAATTCCTTTTAAATCACCGATGCCATCACCATCACTGTCTTTAAAGCTGCGTGGATAAATCTGGTAAACGATTGTTTCTTTCCACCATTTACGATTAAGTGTATCTGGTGGTGTATTTACCTGCGCAAAACTGCCGCATTTAAAAAATAATAAGCTTATAACTAAAATGGTAACAGGCAAACGTTGTTTCATAATATAAGGTTGATTAAGCAATAAACAATATGGTTAGAAGAGTTTCGTGAATTGCAAAGATATTATTATAGGTCACTTTGGAGGGAATAGATTATCTGGCCTGGGCGAAATGTAACGGATGAGAAGTTGGTAAGAATATCTGTGCAGGATAAGGAAGTTCCGAATATAAAATCTTTGACAAATACTCCGACTTTGGATTTTCAAAGCACATAGAAGATATTATTTAATTTACATGCCGGATGGCAGGATTCATAAGGCCAGGATCCGATCTATAAAAAATAGCGTTATAAAAAGGTACGTTTAAAATAAACTTGAAAAAAATATGCAGAAACTCGTCTTGATACGCCATGGTGAAAGTGTTTGGAACAAGGAAAACCGTTTTACCGGATGGACGGATGTTGACCTGTCCGAAGATGGTTACCTGCAGGCAAAGAAGGCAGGTGAAATTCTGAAAAGGAACGGTTATAATTTTGATGCGGCCTATACATCATTACTAAAAAGATCCATTAAAACGCTCCATGTTGTATTAGACGAATTGGATCATCTGTGGATACCGGTAGAAAAGTCGTGGCGGTTGAACGAACGCTTTTACGGGGCATTGCAGGGTTTGAATAAAGAAGAGACGGTAGCAAAATACGGCGAGGAGCAGGTGCATAAATGGAGACGCGATCCGCACGAGAACCCGCCCCCTATAACCACAGATGATGACCGGTATCCGGGTAAGGATTTGCGTTACCGGCATTTAACAAAACGTGAGTTGCCACTGACTGAAAACCTCAGTGAAACCATGGACCGGGTATTGCCCTTCTGGATGGAGACCATTATCCCTGCCATGCGCAAGGAGCAAAGGGTTATCATTGCCGGCCACGGCAACAGTTTGCGGGCACTGATTAAATACATTGACAATCTTTCTGATGAAGGGGTGACGAATTTGGATATCCCCACTGCTCAACCATTGGTTTATGAACTGGACGAGGAGTTGACCAGGATACAGCATTATTATCTGGAGTAATATATTTAACTCTTCAAAAAACCATGTTTACTGTAAGGAAGCTGGATGGTTAATCATATAGTAACAAGCCAATCCCTGGCTATTGACCAGTTCCATAAGTACTGTAATGGATGGCCTCAAATACATACTTTGATCCTGCTGTTTTTAAATGCCCGATTCCGGGAAATGAAAGATGACTGCCGGCAACCCAATAACCATTTTTGGCAGCGTCAGCTAAAACTTTTTTACGTTGCACGGAGGCTGCCCTGGGATCTACATCATATTCTATTGAAACCGAAGGGTCTGCTAACTGAATGGCTCCAATGTGTGTGATATCGCCCCAAAACAAAAGCTTTTGCCCTTTGCTTTTTAGCATATACGATGTATGCCCCGGCGTATGACCAGGAGTGGCAACAGGCATAATTCCTGGAAATAATTCCTTGTCGTAACTGAACAGCTTAACCTTGCCGACATTCTGGAACGGTCCTACTGTATTTTTTGCATATTCAAAGTATGGCATGAGGGCTTTAGGCGCCTTCTTTTTACTTGTTTCGTTCAGCCAGAAATCCGCCTCAGGCTTACTAATATAAATAGTCGCTTTAGGAAAAACCATTTTATTGCCATCCATCAAACCGCCGGTGTGGTCGATATGAATATGCGTTATCAATATCGCATCAATCTGTTCAGGTTTGTATCCGGCATTAAGTAAGCTTTCTATTAAATGTCCTGCGGAAGGTCCGTAAGCAGTAGCCGTACCCGCATCTATCAGAATTAATTTATCGTTTGCTTCAATCAGATAACCGGTAATAGATGCTTCCACAGGTGAGGTTTGAAACGTATTTTTCAGCAGTTGACTGATTTCGCCGGGCCTGGCATACTTCATTAATTTGTCAGCATCTATGGGAACCGTACCATCTGAAAGAGCGATCACTTTAAAATCACCCAACTGCATCTGGTAATATCCGGGCTGATGCAATGCTACTTTTTTTTGTTCCTGTGCAACTGCAAAGGAATAGAAGGAAACAATAAAAATAAATAGATTAATTGTGGTGATTGCGGTTTTGTAAACGACTTTAGTTATATTTTTCATTACAGGTTTATTTTAAGCCGCAAAGCTTAAAAAATTCAGCACGGTAACAAAAGTCATTTGTCACTTTGATTTTGTGATAAACGTCACATCACTAACGATACAAGCGGCTTAGCGTTTCCCTTGATATTCCAAGGTAGGAAGCAATAAGCGATTTGGGAATTCGCTTGTAAAATTGAGGATAATATTCAATAAATTGTTCATAGCGCTTTTTGGCGTCGCCCATAATCATGGATTGTATTCGTTTCAAAAGCGAGATGTAACCGAAGTTGGCTTTCATCACCAAAAAGTGTTCATATTTGTGCATCTCAAAGGCAAGCTTTTCCCGGTTAGCTAACGTGATACCCAATAGCTCACAGTCTTCCAGGCAATCTATATTATGAGTCGCTTTGGTTTTTTTGAAAAAAGCTTCTCTATCCGTTACCCACCAGTCTTCAGCACAGAACTGAAAAATAAAATCTTTTCCCGTATCATCGTCAGTAATAAAAGCCTTCAGGCATCCTTTTAAAACAAAATATTCACACCTGACATCATTGCCTTCCTGAACAAGAAAAGCATGCTTCTTAAGTTTTCTATATTCAAAATGAGATAGTATGTATTCAAACTCATTATCCGTTAACGGACTGATGAGTTCTATATTTTTTCTTAAGAGTTGTGACATGATTAACCTGGGAAATACATTCCGTTATAGCTGAAATAAAATTTCTGCTTTCAATGTAAATATAACGTGAATACCGGATTAGAATCATTATAAAATGCTGTCTTTCATTGTTATACTGTCTATAGGTAATTGATGGCATTTGGAGTTAAACATGCATTTTGTGTTTCAGTTATTAATAAGCGAAAAGTTTGATGTGATATACTTCCGGATTTTTGGAATCTATGAAGTAGTAACCTTCGCGGATGCTTCGAGCCGCTTTATAATTGGACCAAAGCAGCTGCAAAGGTAAGTTTCCGGCATAGGTTGGCATTTGATGGATGCCGGAATTTGATTAGTCACTTTTTCTTACAGTTAGCAAATGACACATTTCCAAAAGCAGCAGTTAGTACGCTTTCAAGATCGGTTGGTACGTCAACGGAACGCCATGCGATGAAGC
>CAXSIE010000056.1:0-3529 GCA_964237295.1 uncultured Flavihumibacter sp.
TGTAAATAATTTTTCCATCCCTGGCAACAAGCGTTACCAGCTTGCCACCCAATGATTGTTTTTTTGCGGTGATGATCCCGTCAACTTCTGAAAAGTTATACTGCGCCGTGGCGGTCTGTAAGAATAGCATGAAACTCAATAGCAGGCTGCAATTCAAGCAGGTAACGGTCGATTTAAATGACATAATTTCCTGAAATTTGTTCTGGATACGTATTTGCATTATCACTTGAAATTTTAATAAAACTAATTAATGATGAATGATTAATTATAAATTATTAGCAATCAGTTGAACCTGTATTATTGCTACTCGTTTAATAACCATTAATCATTAACAATTAAATATAATTATGAATTTAAATAATTTCACAATAAAATCGCAGGAAGCAGTGCAGCAGGCGCAGCAGTTAGCTTTTAACAATCACAATCCGGTTATCGAAACAGAGCACCTGCTAAAGTCTTTGTTAAAAGAAGAGGATAGTCCTATCGAATACCTGCTGAAAAAGAATAACATCAACATCAACTTTGTCTTGTCCAAGCTTGATGAAAGTATCCACAAACTGCCTAAAGTTCAGGGTGGTGAGCCTGCACAAACTATCAGCCGTGAATTGAATAATGTAATATTAAGGGCTACGGCGGATCTTAAAACTTTCAAAGATGAATTTGTAAGTGTGGAACACCTGGTACTGGCCCTTTTGCAGGGTAATGATAATACCGCCAAGTTGTTGAAAGACGGCGGGTTAAACGAAAAAGGCCTGATTGCCGCGATCAAAGAGCTGAAAAAGGGTTCCACCATTTCTACACAGACCGGTGAAACGCAGTTTAATGCTTTAAATAAATATGGTAAGAACCTGAACGAACTCGCCAGGGCAGGAAAATTAGATCCAGTAATAGGCCGTGATGAAGAAATACGCAGAACCCTCCATATTCTTTCCCGCAGGAACAAGAACAACCCGATCCTGGTTGGTGAGCCTGGTGTAGGTAAAACCGCTATCGCCGAAGGGCTGGCCCATCGCATTGTAAATGGTGATGTGCCTGAGAACCTTAAGTCTAAAATCATCTACGCCCTGGATATGGGACAGTTAATTGCAGGCGCCAAATACAAAGGTGAATTCGAAGAACGTTTAAAAAGCGTTATCAAAGAAGTGACCGGCAGCGACGGAGAGATTATTCTGTTTATAGATGAAATACATACGCTGGTAGGTGCCGGTGGAGGAGAAGGAGCCATGGACGCGGCCAATATTTTAAAGCCGGCCTTGGCAAGGGGAGAATTGAGGGCTGTGGGTGCAACTACACTGAGCGAATACCAGAAATTTTTTGAAAAAGACAAAGCTTTGGAACGCCGGTTCCAAAAGGTGGTAATAAATGAACCAAATGTTGAAGATGCCATCTCTATATTGCGTGGTTTAAAAGACAGGTATGAAACCTATCACCATGTTCGGATTAAAGATGAAGCCATCATTGCGGCGGTGGAATTATCCAACCGATATATTACGGATCGTTTTTTACCGGATAAAGCCATTGATCTTATAGATGAAAGTGCCGCCAAGCTCCGGCTCGAAATGAACAGCATGCCGGAAGAACTGGATGAACTGGACAGAAGGATACGCCAGCTTGAAATAGAACGTGAAGCTATTAAGCGCGAAAGTGATGAATCTAAGTTAAAGGAACTAGGTACTGAGATTGCCAACCTTACTGTTCAGCGAGACACTTTTAAAGCCAAATGGCAGCAGGAAAAAGAGATTGTTGAAAAGATCCAGAATGCCAAGGCTGAAATTGAAAACCTGAAGCTTAGTGCCGAAAAAGCTGAACGTGAAGGTGATTACGGACTTGTTGCTGAAATAAGATATGGCAAAGTAAAAGAACAGGAAAATGTAGTTACAAAATTTACGCGGGAACTGGATCATATCAGTGAAAAACGGTTGTTGAAAGAAGAAGTAGACGCGGAAGATATTGCAGAAAATGTAGCGAAGGTAACGGGTATCCCCGTTAGTAAAATGATGCAGAGCGAAAAAGACAAACTGCTGAATCTCGAGCAGGAGTTGCATAAGCGTATAGTGGGACAGGATGAAGCTATTGAAGCAGTGGCGGATGCCATCAGGAGAAGCCGTGCAGGTTTACAGGATCCGAAAAGACCGATCGGTTCATTTATTTTCCTTGGAACTACCGGAGTAGGTAAAACAGAATTGGCTAAAGCCCTGGCAAACTATCTTTTCGATGACGACAGTATGATGACCAGGATTGATATGAGTGAATACCAGGAGAAACATACTGTCAGTCGCCTGATCGGCGCTCCTCCGGGATATATAGGATATGATGAAGGTGGCCAGCTTACGGAAGCCGTTCGCAGGAAGCCTTATAGCGTAGTCTTGCTGGATGAGATAGAAAAAGCGCATCCTGATGTTTTCAATATCCTTCTCCAGGTTCTGGATGATGGCCGCCTGACCGATAATAAAGGCAGGCTGGTGAATTTTAAAAATTCCATCATCATTATGACCAGTAATATCGGCAGCCATATTATACAGGCGAATTTTGAAAATGTTAACGAAAAGAATAAAGAGGATGTTGTAGACAGGACCAAAGATGAAGTGATGGATTTGTTAAGGCAGACGATAAGGCCCGAATTTTTAAACCGCATTGATGAAGTGATCATGTTTCAGCCGTTGCTGAAAAAAGAGATCAAGGGTATTATTAAAATACAATTGGAAAACCTTAAAGAACTGGTTGCCAAAAGTGGTATTCGCCTTGAATTCAGTGATTATGCAATTGATTATCTGGCAGAGAATGGATTTGATGCGCAGCTTGGTGCAAGGCCTTTAAAGAGGCTGGTGCAAAAAGAGATTATAAATCAGTTAAGTAAAAAAATTCTTGCTGGTTCTATTGATAAATCCCAGCCGGTGTTGGTGGATGTGTTTGACGGAGTGGTAGTTTTCCGCAATGAGGCACATGAGGCTGTAACAAATATAAGCTGATGTATGCCCGGTTGAGGTAAATTGAACTAAAGTTTAGTTGATCTGTTATAATAGGATCAACAGCATTTTAAATTTTATAAATATATTGATGATGCCATCCTAACATGAAGGGTGGCATCACTAATTTAGACCTGTCGCAGGGCAGGATGTGTATAGAGGAACAATATGACAGTGAAATCGTCCTATCCAAAAACATTTGGTTAGGAAAAGCGGATGCGCCGGTAACTATTATTGAATTTGGCGACTATCAAAGCGAAGGCTGTGCTAAAGCAAATGAAGTAATTAAACGGTTGCTGCCTGTATTTGAAGGAAAGATCAGGTACAACTTCAGGCATTTTCCTTTATCACAGGTGCATCAGTATGCGATGAAAGCTGCTGAAGCCGCGGTTGCAGCGGCTCGTGAAGGCAAGTTTTGGGAAATGCACGATATTTTATTCGAGAATCGCCGGAAACTGGGCACTATCAGTCTTAAAACCTATGCAAGGGAAATCGGCATTACCGATAAACGATTCCTTGATAACCTGGTTAATTCTATTTATAGCTGGCAGGTACGCGATGAT
>CAXSIE010000056.1:3539-11827 GCA_964237295.1 uncultured Flavihumibacter sp.
CTGGAAGGGCTGCAAAAAGGGGTGCGTGAAGTGCCGACATTTTTTATTAATGATGAAAAGTTTATTGGTGAGCCTGAGGCAGAGAACCTCACTCTGACAATTGAAAAGATTTTAAGCAAAAAATAACAACAGCTATCCTCATAAATAATTCGTAACTTTTTCTTCCTGATACGATTGCGGGGCCAGAGCAAAAAAACTTAAAAACATGATCGCCGTCCGCAATGCTACTGAAAAAGACCTGCCTGAAATTAGCCATCTACAATGAGGTTATAGCGAACACCACTGCCGTGTATGATTACAACCCGCATACATTGGAAATGCGCCGCAACTGGTTTGAAACAAAACAGCAACAGGGCATTCCGGTATTCATAGCAACCGAAAACGACAGCGTCGCAGGATTCAGTTCTTACGGACCTTTCAGGGCCTGGGCGGCTTACAAATATTCAGTTGAAAATTCTATTTATGTTGCTGCTGCTCACCGGGGAAAAGGAATTGGTAAACAGCTCATGCAACCATTGATTGATTCAGCCATTGATAAGGGCATGCACACTATCCTGGCAGGAATAGATGCCAGCAATGAAGCCAGCATCCACCTTCACAAAGCGTTTGGTTTTGAACAAATTGCCCATATGAAAGAAGTTGGATATAAATTCAACAAGTGGCTCGATCTGGTTTTTATGCAGCTTATGCTACCAAGTAGAACCTGACAGGTATCTTACAGGAACATTCCGCCTGAAGCTTCCAGCCTTTGCGCATTTACCCATCTGGCATCGTCGCTGCAAAGAAAAGCTACTACGCTTCCGATATCATCCGGCAGCCCAACCCTTCCTAATGCAGTTTGTGATGCGATGAATTTGTTCATATCCGGATTGTCTCTTACGGCCCCACCGCCGAAATCTGTTTCGATAGCACCGGGAGCTATGATGTTTACCCTGATGCCTCTTGTCCTCAGTTCTTTAGCCTGATATTTTGTTAAAGTTTCCATAGCGCCTTTCATGGCTGCATATGCGGCATATCCCGGCGTACTGAAACGAGCGAGTCCGCTGGAGACATTTACAATGCCGCCACCATCTTCCATAATAGATAAAGCCTTTTGCGTAAGGAAAAAAACTCCTTTGAATTGAATGTTCATCAGGGTATCGAATTGTTCTTCTGTTGTTTCAGCGAATGGAGCATAGATGCCGATGCCGGCATTGTTTACCAGGAAGTTGATCTTATCAGTTTCAAATGTTTCTTTTAAAATGGATGCTGCTTCTTTAAAAATCCATCAAAGCTTTTTACATCCCCGGCATTTAATTGAAGTGCTGCGGCTTTTTGTCCGGATTGTTCAATTTCTTTTACAACGGCGAGTGCTTCTTCTTTTTTACTGTTGTAAGTAGAATGATGTCTATTCCTTTTTTTGCAAGGATTAAAGCCATGTTCTTTCCTAATCCCCGACTTCCGCCGGTTACTAATGCGATTTTATTTTTCTGTCCCATAATCTATGATTTGTTCAATGCAAAAGTAAAGTAACAGGTAGCTTTAATCAATTGCCAATATTTAATTTTTTTGCATTCATAAACGGTTTTTAGTGATATTTGCAATCCCGCTTCATTACCTGTTATGAAGATTGTGTAAGTTGTTAATGAATTGTTTTTCTAAGAAACAAAATATTAAACATTCTAATTGACAAGATGTTATAATATGCTTAATAAAGCGGAAGGTTAACCCATCAGTTGACCGGAAAGCCTGATCAAACTTCTCTTGTAAACGATTGCCTGCTTGTTGTTATTTGCGCCCCATGTCAATAATTTAATTAACTACGACTATTATATATGATAAAATATTTTTCACTGCTGACAATTTTGTATAGTTTAATTTGTCCGGGCAGCGTATTTGCCCAAAATAAATCAGACTCTTTGCTTCAAAAAGCGAGTTTGTCTGACTGCATTCAATATGCATTAAAAAATCAGCCCCTGATCAGGCAATCAAAAATTGATGAAGAAATTACTGAAACACAAATTAAATCCCAATTAGCGGACTGGTATCCTAAGATTGGTTTAACATACCTTGTTCAGCACAATATACAATTACCTACTTCTTTCTTCCCGGATGTTAACACAGGCGCTAAACGGCCCGTAACAATCGGAGCTAAGAATACATCCAGCATTGGCTTCTCAGGCAGCCAGGCCATTTTTAACCCGGACCTTTTACTGGCAAACAGAACGGTTAAAGATGTAAGGGCACAGGTACAGCAAACCACTACCAGTAATAAAATAAATGTTGTTGTAGAAGTGAGCAAAGCTTATTACGACCTGCTGCTCACCCAAAAGCAGGTAGAGGCGCTGGATGAAAATATAGTAAGATCGGAGCGCAGTCTTAAAGATGCCTATAACCAGTATGAAGGTGGCATTGTTGACAAGATAGATTATAAGAGGGCACAGATCACCCTGAATAATACCGTTGCGGAAAGAAAGCGCACCATGGAACTTACAAACGCAAAAAGTGCAGAACTTAAAAGACTGATGGGTTACCCGGGTAACCAGGACCTGAACATCATTTATGACAGCCTTCAAATGGAAAGGGAAGTATTTACCGATACCCTGCAAATGGTTCAATACAATAACAGGATCGAGAACCAGCTTTTGCAAACACAGCAAAGCCTGTTACAGGCCACCCTCCGTTATTATAAATGGAGTTACCTGCCAACATTATCCGCCTCGGGCGCCTATACTCCCTCATTCTTTAACGACAATTTTACCAACTTGTACAATGCTGTATATCCCACATCTTTTATAGGTCTTCAAATAACACTTCCAATATTTCAGGGTAATAAAAGGAATTATAATATCCGCGGTGCCGCCTTACAGTTAACACGAGTAAAATGGGACATTACAGCGATCAACAGCCAGATTGATGCCGAATATGCAGCGGCGCTGGCTTCTTACAAAGGCAGTCTTGCCGACTGGAGAGCGCTGAAAGCAAACCTGGCACTTGCCGAGGATGTTTATAACACCCTAAGGTTACAATATAACGCAGGTATCAAAACTTATCTCGATGTGGTTATAGCTGAGACCGACCTGCGCTCCGCCCAGTTGAATTATTTAAATGCATTATACAACGTTCTTGCCGGTAAACTGGATATGCAAAAAGCCCTTGGCACTATTCAATATTAATTAAAATCAATTTCTCTGAATATGAATAATAGATGTTGTTTTACAGGTATGGTGGTTTTGAGTGTACTATTGGCTGCCTCTTGCGGGGATAAGAAACCTCCTGCACAGCCTCCTGCACCACCTGCCGTACCTATTTCCGTTTACCAGGTAAGTGAAGGCAGTGCTACCTATTATGATCAATACCCCGGAACTATTACGGCTTTAAATGAAGTAGAGCTGAGGCCTCAGGTTTCCGGCTATATTACCGGTATTCATTTTAAAGACGGTCAGCACGTTACAAAGGGAATGAAATTGTATACCATAGACCAGCAGCAATACAAGGCGAACTATGCCGAGGCGCTGGCAAATTTAAATGTTTCTAAAGCCAACATGGCCAGGGCGCAGCAGGATGCAGACCGTTATGGCGATCTGGCAAAAAAAGATGCCATTGCCAAACAAACACTGGATCATGCCCTTGCCGATCTGGAATCTACTAAAATGCAGGTTGCCGCTTCACAAGCCAATGTAGCGAATGTAAAATCCACCCTGAGCTTTTCGGTGATCTCTTCTCCGCTTACCGGTACCATCGGCATCTCCCAGGTTAAAATGGGGGCCGCAGTTGCTCCCGGACAATCCGTGTTGAATACCGTTTCCTCCGATGATCCTTTAGCCATTGATTTTGCTGTTGATGAAAAAGAAATCGGGCGGTTTGTTCAACTGCAACAGAGCGGTGGTAAAACAACTGATTCTACTTTTTCCATCATCCTTCCCGATCAGAGTTTATATGCTGCACCCGGACATATTTCTTTTATCGACCGGGCGGTTGATCCGCAAACGGGCACGGTTAAAGTGCGGGATGTTTTTCCCAATACAAAAAAATTGCTGAAACCTGGCATGAGCTGCACTATCAGGGTAAAGAACAACAGTGACGCAAAGAAAATCCTGATCCCATACAAAGCGGTAGTGGAGCAGATGGGTGAATATTTTGTATATGTTGTGCATGATAGCATTGTAACCCAGGCGAAAGTTAAATTAGGAACACGTATCAATGAAAACATCATTGTAAACGAGGGATTAAAACCCGATGTGCTGATTGCAACAGAGGGTATTCAAAAGCTGAAAGACAGCTCCAAAGTTAAGGTTCCGCAAAAGCCGGCCGCACCGGTAATGGGCCAATAATAATTCAACAGGAAAAACCATGATCGCAGATACTTTTATACGAAGGCCTGTAACGGCTATAGTAGTTTCAATAGTAATTGTACTGATAGGAGTGCTGGCAATTTTAAACCTGCCCATCAGTCAGTACCCTGAAATAACGCCGCCTACAGTACAGATAACAGGCAGCTTCACCGGCGCAGATGCGCAAACTGTGGAGCAAACGGTAACAACCCCTATCGAAACGCAGGTAAACGGAACACCGGGCATGGCATACCTGCAGAGCAACAGTACCAACGATGGTCGCACCACCATCAACGTTACCCTTAAGGTTGGAGCCAATCCCGATATCGCTGCATTGGATATCCAGAACCGTGTAGGTATTGCCACACCTGCGCTGCCTGACGATGTAAAGCGCTTGGGACTTACAACCCGTAAGCGCAGTCCGAGCATTTTGATGCTGGTTGCAATGTATTCGCCCAACGGCTCGCACAACGTAACTTTTGTTGATAATTATACCAATATTTTTGTAAGAGATGCCTTGCTGCGTGTTAACGGGGTAGGAGATATTTTTACACGTGCGGATGATTTCAGCATGCGCATCTGGTTACAGCCGGATAAGCTTGCGCAGCTCGGGTTAACCGCTAATGATGTAATTGCATCATTACAGGAGCAAAACATACAGATAGCTGCCGGTTCAGTAGGTTCATCCCCGCAGAACGTATCACAGGCTTTTGAATACACCGTATTTACAAACAGCCGACTGAATACCGAAGATCAGTTTGGTAATATGATCGTGCGTGCCAAACCGACGGATGGATCAATCGTATATCTGAAAGATGTTGCCCGCACCCAATTGGGTAAATTCAGCTATGCTAACAACTCGTTTGTTGATGGTAAAAGAGCTTCTTACCTGCTTGTTTACCAGGCTCCGGGCAGCAATGCCCTTGATGTGGCCAAAGGAATTTATAATGCAATGGATGAACTGTCGAAGTCTTTCCCTGCCGATGTAGCTTACCTTGTACCATTTGAATCGGTTTCCGTGGTGCAGGTTTCCATTCATGAAGTGATCCTGACCTTACTGGAAGCGCTGGGTCTTGTTACGCTGGTGGTATTTATGTTCCTGCAAAGCTGGCGGGCTACGCTGATCCCGGTATTAGCCATACCTGTTTCTATTATTGGCACTTTTGCTTTTTTCATTCCCCTGGGATTTACCATCAATACCCTGACGATGTTTGGATTTGTGCTGGCAATCGGTATTGTGGTGGATGACGCCATTGTGGTGGTGGAAGCCGTGCAGCATTATATTGATACCGAAAACATTTCAGCTAAAGAGGCCACCTCCAAAGCGATGAAGGATATCTCGGGGCCGGTAGTGGCGATTGCGTTGATATTGGCGGCGGTATTTATTCCTGTTGGATTTATTCCGGGTATCGTTGGTAAGCTATACCAGCAGTTTGCAATTACCATTGCTATTTCGGTATTGATTTCCGCATTCATAGCGCTTTCCCTAACGCCCGCATTGTGTTCTTTAATGTTGCGACCCATGCACCTTGATAAAGACTCAAGGGGACTGAATAAATTCTTTTATAAATTCAATGAATGGTTCAGGAGAAGAACGCTTTCTTATACGGTGAATGTAAAGAAATGTATCAGGTATGCACCTTATGTTATAGTGGTGCTCATATGTATATTTATTGGAACCGGTTTGCTGTTCAAGAGTAAACCTACAGGTTTCTTACCTACGGAAGATGAAGGCCGTTTGCTGGTAACTTTCGAATTACCGGAAGCTTCCTCTACTACCAGGAGCCTGGAAGTGCTGGATAGTATGATGCATATCCTGAAAGAAACTCCCGGTATTGCCCACTATGCTGCACTGGGCGGTTTAAATGTGGTAACCTTTGCTTCCAAATCTAACAGCGGTACTATTTTCAGCCAGCTGAAACCCTGGGATGAAAGGAAAGATAAGTCGCTCCAGTTAAGTAGCCTTATAGCGACATTACAGAAAAAATTCTCTACTATCAAAGGCGCTAACGTTATTGTGATCTCTCCTCCGGCGATACCTGGTCTGGGTCAGACGGGCGGTTTTACTTTTGAATTGCAGCAACGGGAAAGTACAGACGATATTAAACAATTTGAAAAGGTAGTAACGTCTTTCCTGGGTGAAGCCAACAAACGCCCTGAGTTGAGCCGGGTATTTTCGTTCTTCACAGCACGTACACCCGGTTACCAGGTAGACGTTGACAGGGAAAAATGTAAAAAGCTAGGCCTTTCCCTGGCGGATGTTTACAACACCATGCAAACCTACCTGGGTAGCCGTTATGTAAATGATTTTACCTTGTACGGCAGGAACTTTCGTGTTGTAGCGCAGGCAGATACCGCCTACCGCGCCAATGTTGATAACCTTAACCAGTATTATGTACGGAATACTTTAGGACAGATGATACCACTGTCTACAGTAATAAGTCATAAAATAACCGAGAGCGCGCCGCTTATCACACATTATAACCTTTTCAGAACTGCGGAAGTGAATGGTAATGCCAGCGAAGGGCATAGCAGTGGGGAAGCGCTCGATGTATTGAAAGATGTTGCCGCCAAAGTATTACCCGAAGGATACGGTTATGAGTTCTCAGGATTAAGCCGCGAAGAGCTTACTGCCGGAAACAGCTCAACGCTGATCTTTGGTTTGTCGATCGTATTTGTATTCCTTTTCCTGGCAGCGTTGTATGAGAGCTGGAGCGTACCTTTTTCGGTATTGCTGGCAGTGCCACTTGGTGCATTTGGTGCAATATTAACGCTGACCTTGTTGCCTAAGCTCGCCAATAATATTTATGCCCAGATCGGACTGATCACATTGATCGGGCTTGCTGCAAAGAATGCCATCCTTATTGTTGAGTTTGCCAAAGAGCGTGTGGATGGAGGGATGCCGATCATTACGGCAACCCTTGAAGCGGTTAAATTGCGTTTGCGGCCGATCCTGATGACATCAATGGCTTTTATACTGGGGGTAATGCCCCTGGCCTTTGCAACAGGCGCGGGTGCCCAGGCCCGTTCTACCATCGGATGGACCGTGCTGGGCGGGATGCTGGCAGCGACTGTACTGGCGATTTTTATAGTGCCTGTTTTGTTTGTGTTGATAACAAAGGCTGCTTATGGCAGCAAAAAGCTGGAGGAAATCCGCAATAAGGCTATTGAAGAAGGAACAAAGATGTCGGGGCACTAAGCGTTTTCAAAAGAGATCTTGAAAATTTTAAACCATCTTACTGTGTCAAGCGAATTACATTTCATGCAGCAGGCTATAGAGCTTTCACGCAGGGGCATCATTACGAATGAAGGCGGGCCGTTCGGATGTGTTATAGTAAAGGGAGAAAAAGTTGTTGGAAGAGGCTCGAATATGGTTACGTCGACCAACGACCCTACAGCGCATGCTGAAGTAGTGGCAATACGCGATGCCTGCAAAAACCTGCAAACCTTCCAGTTGAACGACTGTGAAATTTATACGTCTTGTGAACCCTGCCCCATGTGCATGGGGGCTATCTACTGGGCCAGGCCCGATAAGGTTTATTATGCCAATACCCGCGAAGATGCCGCCGCAATAGGTTTTGATGATTCATTTATCTACGATGAAATAAATTGTGCATTACCTGTAAGAAAAATAAAGATGTTGCGTATAGGGGGCGACGAGGCACTGAAGGTATTTAACGAATGGCATAATAAAATTGATAAAACAGCTTATTGAACCGGTTGATTATTTAGTTGATACAAATTTTTTCTATCTGGTGGGGATGCTTATCTTTAATTACAATGTAGCTGCATTGTAATAATAAAGAATAGTTTTCGTTTCTGTTTTTAACCTTACCCGTTCATGAAAAATATACCCTTAATCCCGGGAAACGATCCCGGAAAACCATCTCCTGTATCAGCAAAGCCGGCTCGCCTGGCGATAATTCTTTCCCTTATAGCAGTCATTGTTTCTTCAATGCTGTATTGGGTTAGAGG
>CAXSIE010000056.1:11837-13147 GCA_964237295.1 uncultured Flavihumibacter sp.
TAACATTTCCCCGCAAGCGCAAGCGGTACCGGTGTTAAAAGTTGCAGCAGATACCCCTGCTGGTGCTGTTATAAAACTCAAAAAACCTGGTGATGATAGCATTTCAAAAAATGCAGCTACCAGCACGGTAGACACAGCGCTTTATAATCAATACCTTGCTCACTTAATAAATGGAGATTCGTCGGGACGGTGGCCGGTCAAATCAGCTTTTCCTAAAGCAGGTGCTTTATTGCCATTTAAAAGGATTATTGCTTTTTATGGTAACCTGTATTCTAAAAGAATGGGAATATTGGGGGAGTTACCGCCCAAAGAAATGCTGGAAAAACTACAGGGTGAAATTAAGAAATGGAAACTTGCCGATTCAACCATAGAAGTAATTCCTGCACTGCATTATATTGCAACCACCGCCCAAATGAGTCCCGGCAAAGGAGGGAAATACCGGCTACGGATGCCTTTTAAACAGATTGACTCGGTGTTGAGCATCGCAAAACAAATTGATGCCCTGGTGTTTTTGGATATCCAGGTAGGAGTGAGTACCCTGGAGGAAGAAATTCCTTCACTGGAAAAATACCTTATGATGCCTAATGTTCATTTAGGCATTGATCCTGAATTCTCCATGAAAACAGGTGTTGCGCCTGGTAAAGTAGTGGGTACTTTTGATGCCGCCGATATAAATTATGCCAGTTATTACCTGACAGACCTGGTTAAAAAATATAACCTTCCTCCTAAAATATTGGTAGTGCACCGTTTCACAAAAGGTATGCTTACCAACTATAAACAGATCAGTACAAGGCCGGAAGTGCAGTTGGTGATTGATATGGATGGCTGGGGTGGTCGGGCGCGCAAATTAGAAACCTATAATCAGTATGTTTATAAAGAACCGGTGCAGTATACAGGATTCAAATTGTTTTATAAGAACGATATTAAGTCGCACAACAGCATGTTAACTCCTGCAGAGTTGCTGAAGCTTAAGCCGCAGCCGGTTTATATACAGTATCAATGATAATTATTAAGGATAAATTATTAATGATTAACGGTAAGCGATCAATTGTTTATGCTCATTAATAATCAGCCACTAACCGTTAATCATTAATCATTAACCATTATTCATTTGCCATTCATTTTACTTAATACAAACCAGGAGATGATTGCCAGTAATAATATAAGTACTATTGAAAAATAGATCCATGGATATTCGCGCAGTTTCCTTTTTTCTTTGAGTTTCTTCTTCTCTCTAAGCTTTTTGTTGAGGTCTGAATTGAGCTGGTCAACGAGTGTTGATATATTCCGGTTATTTTTTACTTCCATCA
>CAXSIE010000056.1:13157-17292 GCA_964237295.1 uncultured Flavihumibacter sp.
AAGTTGCTGGAGGCCATGGACTTTTCCACTTCATGTAAATCATGTGCAGAAAGCTGACCGGATAAATAATCCATCAGCTTTTGGTTGTCTATATCTTTATTACTGTTTGATAATATTTTTAAAAGGTCAATGCTCATTGTTAATTCATTGGATACAATAGCGTTTTTATCTGCGTTGTAATTTTTTATCAAGTGATATTTTCAGATTCCTTTTTCCATTTTGGATATAACTTTTAACTTTCAACACTGAAAAGCCGGTAGCAGCAGCGATTGCCTGGTAAGATTTTTTTTCAAGATAGAACAAAGTTACACATTGTTTTTGCTCATCGCTTAATTCTTCCAGCGCATGACTCATTAAATCAAGTGTCCGGTCTTTTTCCAGGTGCTGAAATTTCGTGTCAATCGCTTCCTCTGAAATCACTCCCGCCATATTTTCTGTTAAATCTGTTGTAGACCTGCCGGGGCGGTCTCGCAGTTTCATAAGGCAGTGATTTTTTGCCACCATATATATCCAGCTTTTGAAATAATCTACCTGGTATTTATGCAGTTCAGTGATGGTTTTTAAGAAGATCTGCTGAACGCAGTCTTTAGCTTCTTCTTCATTCTTCAGGTACTTCATACAAACACCCAGCAATAACAGCGTATAGCGTTGCAATAAAATTCCAAGCCATTGATTATCCCGGTCAAGATAAAAATTTTGAAGCAGTTCCTGATCGGTTATATGCTGATGTTTTTCAACGTTCACAGGCTGAGTTTCGTTTATAACAATTCGTTAAGGTAAAATAATCCGGATTTTTTGTAGATAAGGCAAATAACGTTAAGGCATGTATTCATTGTATATAACATTTAAAAAACATGAATGTTTGATGCCACTAATGCTATGATGCAGGATAAAATTGAATTCCATAATCAAACGCGCACAAGCTGCCGGTAGAACACAGATTTATATAAACTTTAAACAATGCGGTAAAAACAAAGAAAGATGCAGGTACGCAATGTTTCATGAAAATAATAGAACTTCAAATCATGAATCATGAACTTAAAGCAGACTTTGCCATTTGTTGTGTGCCTGTCAGTGCAATGCGCTCGGAACCCTCTCATAAAAGTGAAATGGTGAGCCAGCAACTGTTTGGCGAACCTTGCATGGTTATAGAACATGGAAAAGACCATTGGGTAAAAATACAATCGCGTTATGAAGGTTATGAAGGATGGTGCCAGGATGGTCATATAACAATGATTGATGAAGCGCAGTACTTTTCTAAAGAAAACCAGTTAATGGATGATTGGATCAATGAAGTTGAATATAATGGAATAAAAATGATGGTGCCTTTAGGGAGTTCTTTAACTGCGATCAATGGAGATGAGGTGAATTGGAAAAAGAGTACGGTGCGTTTTAGAGGCAGCAGGTGGAACAATGACAAAGCGGTTCATGATGAAGAAACCATTTGTAAAATAGCTTTCAGGTTCTTAAACACTTCTTATCTGTGGGGTGGAAAAAGCATTTTCGGGATTGACTGCAGTGGATTCGCTCAAACAGTTTATAAGTTTCTGAATGTTCCCTTGCCAAGAGATGCTTACCAGCAGGCAGTTTTAGGTGAAGCGATCGGATTTTTACCGGAAGCGAAATGCGGAGATCTTGCGTTTTTTGATAATGCTGATGGAAAGATCACACATGTTGGAATCATGTTAAACGATCACGAGATCATTCATTCTTCGGTTAAAGTAAGAATAGATAAAATAGATAGCCAGGGAATCATCAACCAGGAAACTTTTGAGCGCACACACAGGTTGAGGATTGTTAAGCGGTATTTTCAATGATTAATTGTTAATGATTAATTTTTAACGGGGAGATGCATCAAAAATAAAAAATCGCTATCCGTTAACAATTAATCATTAACAATTAACAATTAAAATTACTTATCAAACAACAACATCTTTCCCGCGATCAGTATTAAAACAATAGCAAAAAACTTCTTTAACTTTTCTTCAGAAAGATTGATAGATAATTTGCTGCCCAGATAAGCGCCTGCAACAAAAGCGATGGCCATGATCAACACCACTTTAATATCAAGAAATCCTTTATTAAAATAATTCATAACAGCCAGTATGCCTACCGGCAGCAGCAGCAGTCCAAGAGAAGTGCCCTGAGCAGCGTGCTGACTAAAGCCAAGAAAATATACCAATGCAGGAACAATAATAATACCTCCGCCTATCCCTACCAGGCCACTTAATACACCGGCAGTCAGTCCGATAACAAGCAGTATTATTATCGTGGAAGTTCCCATGTTATTCCTTTTTAAAGGTTGCATCGTAAAATTCAATTGCATCCTGGATGCTTTTAAGTGCTACAGTTTTGTCTCTGATCTCATCAACTTTCACCGTTTTGTTTTCCAGTTTTTTATATTCTTCAAAGAAGTGGCGAAGCTCGTCGAAAAAGTGTTTGGGTAATTCTTCGATATTATTATAATGATTTACGCTTGGGTCATTGGCTGCTACGGCAATGATCTTATCATCCGCGTCACCACTGTCTACCATTTGCATTACGCCCAGAACCTTCGCCTGAACAATACATAAAGCCTGCACAGGAACCGATGTAAGCACCAGTATGTCTAATGGATCCTTATCATCTCCATAGGTGCGTGGAATAAACCCGTAGTTGCAGGGATAATAAAAGGAAGAATAAATTACCCTGTCTAATTTAAGCAGGCCGCTATCTTTATCAATTTCGTATTTGCAGCGGGAACCTTGTGGAATTTCAATGATTGCATTTACAACCCTTGGAGCATTATCCCCAACCGGTATACCATGCCATGGATGAGAGATTGTATACATGAGAGCAATAGTTTATTTGCCTGCAAACCTACAAATCAATTCCTGATATACGATGAAAAGTTGGTTTTAGGTATAAAGTTTAAGGGTTAAATTTGTATGTTCCGGTTGCTTTCATGCATATTTTGTTGTTCCATATCAAAATTCGTTGGAGGTTTTCAAGCCAAACAGCATTCCTTTCTTCCATAATTTAAGGTCATTTTTCAGGAGCTTTTTATTTCTTTGGGTAAGAGACGGAGCATCAAGGCTGGATAGATCAGGCTTGCCGGCATTTACCCAGGCCGTATACCAGAAGTTAGCTGCTGCAGCAATGGATAATCTCATTTGGTGTTCTACCATGCCGTTCAGCATTTCATGATATTTCTTTGCATAGGCAAGTGAATGTTTGGTTTGGCCGTATTTATTTTTAGAAATATTACCGGCTGTATCTTTTTCATAAAGCTGGTCTGCTGGAAATTGTTGTTGCGCTGCTTTTTCAGCAAGCAATAAGGTATCAACCAGTCGGTGACTGTCTTTCATGATCCGCCAGATCTCCTTTTTAATATCGGTGATGTAAACGGCATCGCCTGTATAAAAGTTATAGCTGTCACCAAAACTTTCAGGCAACTGAGCTTCCCAGAATGAATGGATTCCTTTTTGACCCGTTAGTTGTCCGTCGTGGTTTATGGTGGTATGCAAAGGCATGTGTGCATCGCCGATATAATGTGCAAGATCACCTGCCTGAAATAAGATATACGGTTTATTTTTTTCCTGGAAGGCTTTAGTCAGTTTTGTCATAATATCGTCTATATACCAGGGCAGCAAACCTGATTTCTGTAAAACTGAATCGCCGAATTTTGTTTTTGCTTCCGCTAAAGTGCCGGGCATTCTTTCATAGGAAGTATCGTGAAGCATTTCAAGATCAATGTAATGACGGTTTGCTTCTTCTTTATAGTTTATTGCATATATCCTTACATCGGGCATCTGTGCTTCTTCGGTGATAAAATCAATATGATTGTAAAAGAAAACCCTCATACTATCCGGTAATGCAAAAATAGCTGCGCGGTTAATTCTTTGATGAGCCCAGAAACCCCAGGCGAATAGCAGGGAAACATTACAGGTTACTAAAATTATTATCAGAATAAAAATGTACGGTTGTTTTTTCATAATCCGATTTGAAGGGCAAATATAAGCTATCGGGTATCAGTGATGGTTAATCGATGTAAACCTCAATGGGTGGCATAGAGTGTCTCAACATAAAGAATAATACCACCCCTTCGGGGTTTGTTCCAACATCATATATTTCTTATAATCATTTCACCCCTTTG
>CAXSIE010000057.1:0-7507 GCA_964237295.1 uncultured Flavihumibacter sp.
ATTACTACTGCAACCAAAGAAGGTATCGATATCGGAATGTTCAACAGTCCGGGTTGGAGCCAGTCGGGCGGTCCCTGGATAAAGCCCGATCAAACCATGCGGTATTTGTATGGTGAGGAAATTCATATTAAGGGGCCGCAGCAGCTCTCTCAAAAAATTATACCGGCCAAACAGGATTTCCAGGATGTATCGGTTCTGGCTTTTCCCGCGCCTGCGGGTGATGTCGATATCCTTTCTACACATGCTGCCATCCTGAAAGCTGATAACATCAGCAATGCCCAGCAGATGGCTGATGGAAAAATGGAAACGGAAGCTTTGTTTCCGGTTAAAACTCCTTCTGTAACAATTGACATGGAACTGCCGCAAGCATATGCGGCAAGAAGCCTGGTTCTCTATTTTGCCGGGAAGCCTTTCAAGGGAGATGCAGAGCTGCTGGTGAATGAGAATGGCAGTTACAGGAGTGTAAAGAAATTTGCCGTGGATCGCAGTAATCCAAGTAATAATGTTGGCTTTGTTCCGTTTGCACCGATCTCTTTATCATTTGATGTAGTAAACGGTAAATTATACCGCCTGCAGTTTACCAACCTGCAAAACCAGGGAGGAATCGCTGAAATAAAGCTTTCGGGTGCGCCGGTAATTGAACGGTACATGGAAAAGCAACTGGCCAAAATGTTCCAGACGCCTTTACCCCTATGGAACGAATACCAGTGGCCGCAACAGGCGGAGCCTGAAATGAAATCGCTGGTGATAGATCCTTCTAAAGTCATCAACATCAGTAGCAGCCTGTCATTAGACGGGGTATTGAACTGGAATGTTCCTCCCGGCGAATGGGTAGTCATTCGCTATGGTATGGTGCCGACAGGAGTAACTAATAGTCCTGCTGCTCCGGAAGGCCGGGGGCCGGAACTTGATAAAATGAATAAAGCCTTTATGGAACATCATTTCGATTCGTTTATCGGTAAGGTCCAGAGCCGGATTTCACCTGCAAACAGAAAATCTTTGAAATGGGTAGTGGCTGACAGCTATGAAACAGGATCCCAAAACTGGACAAACGGTATGGCCGCCGATTTTATAAAGCAATACGGTTATGATCCTTTGCCCTGGCTGCCGGTTTTATCGGGAAGGGTTGTTTCCAGCGCCGATCAATCGAATCGTTTTCTGTGGGACCTGCGCAGGCTGATAGCAGATAAGGTATCTTATCAGTACGTTGGTGGCTTACGGGATATAAGTAATAAACATGGATTAAAACTCTGGCTGGAGAATTATGGACACTGGGGTTTTCCCGGTGAGTTCCTTCAGTATGGCGGACAATCTGATGAAGTTGCCGGTGAGTTCTGGAATGAAGGCGATCTCGGCAGTATCGAATGTAAAGCGGCTTCTTCATCCGCTCATATCTATGGAAAGAATAAGGTGTCTGCGGAATCGTTTACAGCAGGTGGATTGGCCTATGTTCGTTACCCGGCCTTATTAAAAAAGCGTGGCGACTGGTCATTTACCGAAGGTATCAACAATACATTACTGCATGTTTTTATTGAACAGCCTTATGATGATAAAGTGCCTGGTGTAAATGCAGGCTTTGGCACGGAATTCAACCGCAACAATACCTGGTTTTACCAGGGTAAGGCTTTTGTTGATTATCTAAGGAGGTGTAATTTCTTATTGCAACAAGGCAATCCTGTAAACGACATTGCCTACTTTATAGGGGAAGACGCACCGAAAATGACGGGTATCCGGAACCCGGAGCTTCCTGCCGGCTTTCAATTTGATTATATCAATGCTGAAGTAATTGAAAACCGTTTACAGGTAAAGGATGGTCAGCTGGTATTGCCAAACGGGATATCGTATCGTATTTTAGTGTTGCCGCAATTGGAAACCATGCGCCCGGAGCTGTTGAAAAAGATTGCGCAGCTGGTGAAAGATGGTGCGGTAATTTATGGTCCCGCACCAAAGCGTTCGCCCAGCCTGCAAAACTTTCCTGCCGCGGATGCTGAAATAAAACAATTAACAACAGAAATATGGGGGAAGGTAGATGGGATTAACAATAAGCATGCTGCTTATGGAAAAGGTACCATAATTAATGGAACAGGATTGGCAGATGCACTTACATTAATTGATGCCAGGCCCGATTGTTTGTTTGAAACGGCTGTACCGGTATTGTTTACCCATCGTAAAACAAGCGAAGCGGAGATTTATTTTATTACCAATCAGTCAGATAAAAAGCAGTCTTTTAATTGCCAGCTCCGGGTTACCGGTAAACAACCGGAATGGTGGGATGCGGTAAGCGGCACCAGCCGTATCTTGCCGCAATTCACTCAAAACGCTTCCGGCATCAGCATTCCAGTACAACTCGAACCTTTCGAAAGCGGTTTTATAATTTTTAAAGACAAAGTATTAACCGCAAAACCGGCCGGTGAAAATTTCCCTGCATCACAGGAGGTCATGCAATTGGATAGCAAATGGACTTTAACTTTTGATGCTGCCAAACGTGGTCCGGCCGGTCCGGTAATATTTGATAAACTGGAAGACTGGAGTAAACGTTCTGAAGAAAGTATTCAGAATTATTCAGGCACCGTTTTATATAACACCAGCTTTAAAGCGCCGGCTCTTTATAAAGGGGATCATTACATGCTTAACCTGGGTTCCGTTAAAGTGATGGCGAAAGTTACGCTTAACGGAAAAGAACTGGGAACCGTTTGGACGGCACCCTGGCAGCTCGATGTTACCCGGGCTTTGAAAGAAGGAGAGAACCAGTTAAAAGTGGAGGTGGTAAATACCTGGGTGAACCGGCTGATCGGTGATAGCAAACTACCTGAAAATGATAGGAAAACCTGGACAAATGTAAATCCTTACAAACCTTCAAGTTCCTATGATCCATCGGGTTTGATGGGGCCGGTAAAATTATTATCAGTAAAATACTAGATCAAACGTTGCTTTTACCTAAAGATAAAAACGCTATATACTCAATGTTCCATACTCAATACCCAGGCATGTTTCAAAAGGTTTTACTATGTTGTTTAATAACTGTTGGTAGTAACAGCCTCAAAGCGCAATTGCCGCCCGTATTCAGCAGCAGCAGGGCAGCGGAAGCCAGCTCAACGCCTACGGTTATACGCTATCTGTCTCCGGTAAAAATTCTGTGGCAGACAGAAAATGCCTCCTCCAATATCATCAATGCAAAAAGATTGTTGCTTCCGGGTAATGGACAGGCTGATCTTGCAAACAAAGATATGTGTTTGCTCAAAAGCACTAATGGAATACACCCGGCATTGTTGTTTGACTTTGGTAAGGAATTGCATGGCGGCTTACAGCTCGTAACGGGCATGTATAAGGGCAATAAGCCGGTAAGGCTGCGCGTGCGGTTTGGCGAATCAGCCAGTGAAGCGATGAGTACTGTTGAACCGAAGAAAAATGCCACTAACGATCATGCCATGCGTGATATGATCGTACAGGTTCCCTGGCTTGGAAAACTGGAAGTAGGTAATACCGGTTTTCGTTTTGTACGCATAGACCTGCTGGAAGACAGTGCTGAACTGCAGCTTAAGGAAGTGAGGGCCAGGTTTATATTTCGCGATATACCTTATCTCGGTTCTTTTAACAGTAGTGATACGTTACTGAATAAAATATGGTTAACAGGCGCTTATACCGTTCACCTGAACATGCAGGATTATCTTTGGGACGGCATAAAGCGCGACAGGCTGGTGTGGATCGGCGACCTGCATCCTGAAACGTCAACGGTAGCTGCGGTTTTTGGTGATAACGATGCCGTTACTAAAAGCCTGGATCTTGCCCGTGACATCACGCCACTGCCTCAATATATGAATGGTATGGTTTCTTATTCCATGTGGTGGGTATTGATTCATCGCGACTGGTACATGCATAACGGAAACCTGGCTTATCTTAAAGAACAAAAAAATTACCTGATAAGATTATTGGATCAGTATTGTCATAAAATAGATTCCCTGAACCGCGAACACCTTGACAATGGCACCCGTTTTCTTGACTGGCCATCCAGCGAGAACAAAGGCGCCATTCATGCAGGATTACATGCCATGCTTATTATGACACTCCAGGCCGGAGCGGAATTATGCAAAACGCTTAACGAACCTGCCACCGTTAAAGAATGTGAACAGGCAATTGCCCGGTTACAAAAATATGTTCCTGATCCTAATGATTCCAAGCAGGCAGTGGCATTGCTTTCCCTTTCCGGATTGATGCCGGCAAATAAAGCCAATGAATTGTTATCTGTGGGCGGCGTTAAAAATTATTCCACTTTTTTTGGTTATTACATGTTGCAGGCCAAGGCTAAAGCAGGTGATTACCAGGGATCGCTTGATGCTATCCGTGATTACTGGGGCGCTATGATAAAATTAGGTGCAACAACTTTCTGGGAAGACTTTAATGTAGACTGGATACCCGGAGCATCAAGGATTGATGAATTGCCAAAACCGGGAGAAAAAGATATTCATGGAGATTATGGCGCCTATTGTTATATTGGTTTCAGGCATAGCTTATGTCATGGATGGGCTTCAGGCCCAACGCCATGGTTAACCGAACATGTACTGGGGATAAAAGTTACAGCCCCCGGCTGCAAGGTCATTGAAGTAAAACCACATCTGGGCGATCTTTCTTTTGTAGAAGGAACATTCCCTACTCCTTACGGACTGGTAAAAGTTAAACACAAAAAATTGGCTGATGGTACCATTCAGTCAGACATATCGGCTCCTAAGGAAGTTCGGATAGTTCGTTGATTATTGCAGCAGCAACTCTTTACCGGTAAGAAAATAATAAATATTTTGTAATTGATGGATGTATTTAATCTCCTGTCCAATTATTCCATCTTTTTCATCAATCAAAACAACCTGGTTTAATTTATCATTCCATATGAACCTGACATCATTATCAGAAATAATATAAATGCTTTTGGTTTCACCGGCAAAGAGCCCCAGTTGTGTAATTAATTTTGGCGTTACCTCAACCGGATTCAGATCTTCGAAAATAATGGAACTTTCATTTTTGGTAGTGATATCTGTATTGTTGTTCCTTTTCATTAATCATAAGTTTCTTGATTGAATTTAAAGTTCGCTTACAGATATTGTATCAGATCATTCATTTGCCGGTTAAATGTACTGCGTGAAATAGGTATCATCCAAACTAATCCGATTTTAATTTTCATTAATGATTTTAATAATTACTTTTGCAAACTCCTGCCTGATAGTATAAGGGTAGTACGTCAGTTTCTGGATCTGAATGTCTTGGTTCGAATCCAGGTCGGGCAACAGGTTTCAGATGGAACAAGTTATAAAAAATTAAAGGTTGTTCATTAAGAACAACCTTTAATTTTTTATAAACCTATTGATCAAGGCATTGCCGCCGGTAAATCCTGATTTAATTCCGGATTTACATATTTTTGTAAATCCTGAATCGTTATAATGATAGATAATATTTCTAATCAAAAAAAACTACATGAAAAAGTTTGCTTTAATGATCTTTTTTTTAGCTTTTCTGGGAGCAATCAATGCCCAGGAACCAAAAAAGACCGAGCGTAAAAAAGATTACGTTATCATGAAAGATAGTAAAATGATGGTAATGAAAGATGGTAAAACAGCGACTCTGGACAAAGAAATGACTTTAGCCGATGGCACGAGGGTTATGGCTGACGGAAAAGTAATGATGGCCGATGGATCAACAAAGATTTTAAAAGAGGGCGAATCAATCCCTTTAAGTGGAACGGGGAAAATGAAAAAAGAACCCACGCAGTAAGTTGTGCTGCCTGAAATAAAAAACTATCAGACATTGATAGTTCTTTATTAGAAATTACAGGTTAATGTATTGCTGAAGCCTTCTTTAATCTCCCCAGATCTCATCCTCACCTTTCAGCCATTTATTAACCAATTCTGTAGTAATGGATTTGGGCCTTTCGATAGGCAAACTCAAAGCCCTGTCCCAGCAGAGACTTGCAAGTACTCCAAGGGCACGACTTACGCCAAACAGCACCGTGTAAAATTCGTATTCCACCAAACCGTAATGAACCAGTAATGCACCGCTGTGTGCATCTACATTGGGCCATGGGTTTTTAATTTTTCCCAGTGACTGCAGGATGGGCGGAACTGTTTCATAAATGTTCCAGACTGTTTGAACTAATGGATCATCAGGCATATGCTTTTTGCCAAATTCCATCTGGGCTTCAAAGCGGGGATCGGTTTTCCTCAGTACTGCATGGCCATACCCTGGTACCACTTTTCCATCGCTTAAGGTTTTTCTTACGTAAGCATCTATCTGTTCTTTGGTAGGGAGGTCAACACCCAGTTGTTCGCGCATCTCAAAAATCCATTTGATCACTTCCTGGTTGGCAAGTCCGTGTAAAGGTCCGGCAAGCCCGTTCATGCCGGCTGCCAGGCTAAGGTAAGGATCACTTAAAGCCGACCCGACCAGATGTGTGGTATGAGCAGAAACGTTACCACCTTCATGGTCGGCATGTATGGTCATGTATAAGCGCATCAGGTCCTGAAAGCTTTCATCGGGAAAGCCAAGCATGTGTGCCAGGTTGCCTGCCCAGTCTAACAAACCGTTAGGCTGAATATGCTGTCCGTTCTTATATTTTCTTCTATAAATGTAAGCAGCCACTCTTGGCAGCCTTGCTATAAGGTCCATAACATCGTCAAACATGGCGTCCCAATAATCTTTCTTATTCATTCCTTCGGAATATTTCTTAGCAAAATTACTTTCGGTTTGCAAAGCCATAATGGCTATTACAAACTCTGTCATGGGATGGGTTGTAGCTGGTAATGCTTCAATAGCTGCAAAAACATGATGGGGTACATGGGATCGTCTTTGCAACACGGAAGTAACATGGGTAACATCTTCTTCGGTAGGTAGTTCACCAATAAGCATCAGGTAAAACAGTCCTTCAGGTAGCGGTTCAGTGCCTTCTTTGGCTTTCGGTAGTTTTTCCTGCAGCTCAGGTATGGAATATCCCCTGAATCTGATCCCTTCCTGTGAGTCGAGCAGGGAGGTTTCCGATACAAGGCCTGTTATCCCTCTCATACCCTGATAGACCTGGGAAAGCGTTACTTCTCCGATCTTATCGGTACCGTGTGCTTTCAGGATATCTTTGATTTTAATATTGGCGGCATCTGCGTTGGATTTGAACCGGTCTTTTAGAATCCCCATTTTAATTGTTTTATAAATGATTATGGCAAAGATGTTTCCTGTTACAAGGCTAAATTAACTATTGTCTTCTGGTAGAACAAAATAAAATTCTTTAATGCTATCAGCAGGGAATGCAGGTTATGCTTCCTCGTGATAGCTGACGGCTGATAGCCATTGATATTACATTATGTTTAACAAAATAGTCCTGGCGCTTATTACTTCTGAGATTTCCTGTACATTCCAAAAGCAACACAGGCAAATATAATATTCGGCAGCCAGGCGGCGAGTAATGGATATAAACTGCCCTTCGTTGAAAATACTGTGGAGAACTTATCCATCACCACAAACAACGCTGCTG
>CAXSIE010000057.1:7517-10141 GCA_964237295.1 uncultured Flavihumibacter sp.
CAAATGCAAGCGGTAGCCCGCTGCCACCACGGGTTTTTCTTGCGGCGACCGCTACTCCGATGATGGTAAGAATAATAACTGAAAATGGCGTGGCATCCCTTCGAAAACGTTCTACTTTCAGGGTGTTCAATCCTTCCGCACCTCTAAGTTCTTCCATCTTTATATATTGGTCCAGGTCAGGAGTGATGAGTTTGTCTTTCAGGTACTCATCTTTTCTTAATTCGTTCGGCTTTACTTTCAGGTTTACATGTAATGCGGGAATTTGTTTAATTTCTTCATGCAACCCGTTTATTTTTCTTTCAATGGCATTTTCTACTTTCCAATTTCTGGTTGCAGTATCCCATTTTATACTCTCAGACCGGAGATTATAATAAACCTCATTATCTTTTATTTTATCTAAAAAGAACCCATTAGCAGATTTTAAGGTAGTGTCGTAATAACGGAGACCGACAAATGTATTGGTATCAACCCTGAGATAATAATAATTGCTGTTATTCATTCCTGCGAGATAGGAACTGTTTTTATCTATAACCTTCAATTGAAAATCACTGCGGATCTCATTTGCCCTTGGTATTACAAATTGATTTCCAAGCCAGAGAACCACCCCTAAAATCAAACTGCCAATAAGGTAAGGTCTAAGCAAACGGTTGAAGTTTACTCCGTTTGCTAAAATGGCAATGATCTCGGAGCGGCCTGCCAGTTTTGAAGTAAAAAAAATGACCGCTATAAAAACAATCAATGGAAAGATCATGGAAACAATAAAGGGAACAAAACCAAAATAGTACTGTGTGATAATCTGGGAAGTGGTAAGGCCGGATTTTACAAAATCATCTGTTTTTTCACTGGTATCGATAACAACGGCAATAACAGTAATTGTAACAATAGTGAAAAGAAATGTTACCAGGAACCTTTTTAATATATACCAGTCAAGAATCTTCATAAATTATCTGCCACTTTCCATTTAGTTCAAAAGTAGCTTAAAAAACAGCTACTATTCAAGCCGGGACGTGAAGTGTTTGTGAAAAGATCCGGGTAAGGGGTATGTGGTATGTGGTATGCGTAAATGCATAATTAATATAACCCTAGTTAATTCTACTATCCATAAAATCTTATCTTTAATTTTCAGATCAAAAAAAAATCTATTCATGTACAGGAACCTTTATATTGTAATTTTTGGTTGTATAACTATGTCAGGTGTATCATTATTTGGACAAACTGCTTCAAAATATGACCAGCACGAAGTTTTTGCTCCTTTATTTTATCCTGCTTACGGGGATGACTTTCGTACCGCAAGTGGATCGCCGGGATCTAAATACTGGCAAAACGGAGCTAATTACAAAATTGATGTTTCACTGGATGACGAAAATCATACTATTACAGGTTCGGTTATAGTTACTTACAAAAATAACAGTCCTGAAAAACTGCCCTTTTTATGGTTACAGTTAGATCAGAATATCTATAGTTCAACTTCAAGGTCGGTAGCGGCAACTGCTATTACCGGCGGGCGCTGGGCGAACAGGAACTTCGACGGTGGATATACTATCAAAAGTGTTAACCTGATAAAAGCAGGTAAAGAGCAAAAAGCCGATTATACAATTTCCGATACCCGTATGCAGGTTATGTTGCCACAGCCGGTGAAAGCAGGCGGAGACTCTGTAAAATTCAAAATAGAGTATTCATTTGCCATCCCCGAGTATGGCACCGACCGTATGGGACGTTTAAATACTACCAATGGCTGGATCTATGAAATTGCGCAGTGGTATCCAAGGATGTGCGTATTTGACAACGTTTATGGCTGGAATACCCTGCCCTACCTTGGCCAGGGCGAATTTTACCTTGAATACGGCAACTTTGATTTTAGCATAAATACTCCGGCTTCTCATATTGTTGTTGCTTCCGGCGAACTGCAGAATCCCTCAGAAGTATTAACGAAGGAGCAGATAGCCAGGCTGGCAAAAGCAAAGGAAAGTGAAAAAACGGTGATGCTTCGCTCTGAAGCTGAAGTAACAGAAGCCTCCTCAAGACCTACTAAAGACAGGATCACCTGGAAGTTTAAATGTTTCAATGCAAGAGATGTGGCCTGGGCATCATCTAAAGCATTTATATGGGACGCTGCAAAAATGAACTTACCGGGTGGTAAAAAAGGATTGGCCATGTCAGTATATCCGGTTGAAAGTGCCCAGGACAGCGCCTGGAAACGCTCCACCGAATTTGTAAAAGGAGCCATTGAACATTATTCTAAACAATGGTTCACTTTCCCATACCCTGTAGCAACAAATGTTGCCGGTATCGTTGGCGGAATGGAATATCCGGGCATCGTATTTTGCGGCAGCAGGGCAAGAGGACGTGGCTTATGGGGCGTTACCAGTCATGAATTCGGGCATACCTGGTTCCCAATGATAGTTGGCAGCAATGAACGGAAATACCCATGGATGGATGAAGGTTTCAATACATTTATAAATACGATAGCTGAAAAGAATTTTAATAACGGTGAATTTTACCGGCCTGTATTAAGCAGGCACGGTCTTGGTGCGAGGTATACCAGCGATAGTATGGAAGGCATTATGACGGTTCCTGACGTTGTTAGTCAACGAAACCTTGGAACTACCGCTTACAGCAAACCG
>CAXSIE010000057.1:10151-16978 GCA_964237295.1 uncultured Flavihumibacter sp.
CGGACATGGGTTTGGAATTGCTCCGGGAAGAAGTGCTTGGCCAGGACAGGTTCGACAAAGCCTTCAGGTATTATATCAATAACTGGGCATTCAAGCATCCTACTCCTTACGACTTTTTTCATGCGATGGAAAACGCCAGTGGCGAGGACCTCGCCTGGTTCTGGAGAGGGTGGATCCTTAACAACTGGAAGCTCGACCAGGGAGTATCGGGTGTGGAATATGTTAGGACCGATGCGGCTAATGGCGCCATCATTACTATCGAAAATATGGAAAGAATGGCAATGCCTGTTACTTTGGAAATAAAAGAAGCTAACGGCAAAACCGGCAGGGTAAAATTGCCTATAGAGATATGGCAGCATGGCAAAACCTGGAAGTTCATTTATGCATCTACCAGTAAAATTGAATCTGTTGTTATTGATCCGGATAATCGTTTGCCGGATTCAAATAATGCAAACAATACGTGGAAATCCGATGCACAAAAATCTTTTTAGTCTTTTACGTTTTTTTTATAACCACTGAGGGAAAGCCGAGTTAAAGAAGAGGTTACATAGAGACGGTCTCCGTGTAACCTCTTCCTTAACTCGGCTTCCCTTTGTGGTGAAAAAAATCACAATCTCTTTTGAAGTATCTCCACCTGTTCATTTTTCCAGCCGACAAAATCTCCCATAAAAATGTGTTTGCGGGCCTCTGTAACCAGGTGGAGGTAAAACGCCAGGTTATGCACGCTGGCAATAGTAAGCGCCAGTATTTCATTGCTTTTAAATAAATGGCGCAGGTAAGCCTTGTTATAATAATTGCTTACTTCACAATTTATCCCGTCATCAAGCGGCGAATAATCACTTGCCCACTTCAGGTTATCAATGTTGATAACTCCCTTAGAAGTAAAAAGCATGGCATTCCTTCCGTTTCGTGTGGGCATTACACAATCGAACATATCAATTCCAAGGGCGATGCACTCAAGGATATTCCAGGGCGTTCCAACACCCATAAGGTAGCGCGGCTTTTGCAGGGGAAGCCATTCGCAGCATTGCCCGCATATTTCATACATCATAGCTTGCGGCTCTCCAACGCTTAATCCGCCGATTGCATTACCGGCTGCATTTTTTGAGCTGATGTATTGGCAGGACGCCTGCCGAAGGTCGGCAAAAGTGCTCCCCTGAACAATCGGGAAAAGTGTTTGACTATAACCGTATTTGTCAGGTAAAGAAGCGAATTCCGAAATCCTGTTAAAGCACCTGTCCAGCCAGCGATGTGTAAGTTCCATTGATTTTTTAGCATACTGGTAATCGCTGGGATAGGGAGGACATTCATCAAAAGCCATGATGATATCGCCGCCAATAGTCCGTTCAATATCCATTACAATTTCGGGCGTGAATAAATGTTTCGATCCATCAATATGAGACTGAAACACCACCCCTTCTTCGGTTATTTTTCGGTTATTAGCCAGTGAAAAAACCTGGTAACCGCCGCTGTCAGTTAAAATAGGTTGATGCCAGCCATTAAATCGGTGCAGTCCACCTGCTTTTTCCAACACTTCAAGTCCGGGCCGGAGGAAAAGATGATACGTGTTGCCAAGTATGATCTGCGCTTTAACATCATTTTTCAGTTGTTGCTGTGTAACTGCTTTTACGCTGCCGGCCGTTCCTACCGGCATAAAAACAGGCGTTAAAATTTCTCCGTGATCTGTCGTGATCTTGCCTGTTCTTGCGCGGGACAAAGTATCTGTATGCTGTAAATCGAATTGCAAATCTGCCATAATAATGATAAAGTGTGCAAATATAACGGAGTCTTATCTTAAGGCTATAGTCTGGAAGGTTCCAAAGATTAGTATAGTTTTCACGTTATGCAATTCCTTGTGCCTTGACTGTGCTCTTTGTGTTGAAAAAAACGCTGGTGCAAAAGATTTAACAACAAGGGAACTACGGGTTTCTTGCAGTATCGGGCTATCTGTTAACAAGGCGACAGCCATTGAAACTTCCTTACCTTCGCGCCAAATAATGTGCAATTCCTCTAATGCTGTAAATTCCGCCTATGACTGAAAAGATTATTATCCTGGATTTTGGTTCACAATATACCCAGTTGATAGCAAGGGCAGTAAGAGAAGCAAATGTATTCTGTACTATTACTCCTTATTTTAAGCCCGTTGAATTTGAACCCGGCTTAAAGGGTATTATACTTTCAGGGTCCCCTTTTTCCGTGAATGAAACGGGTGCTCCGATGGTTGATATCAAATTAATGACGGAAAGATTGCCGGTGCTGGGTATCTGCTATGGTGCACAGCTTGCCGCAAAATTATTTGGCGGCCGGGTAGAGAAGAGTGATAAGAGAGAATACGGACGTGCGAGGCTCACGATAACAAAGGATGATATTTTATTAAAAGGTATTCATCCGGGTTCGCAGGTATGGATGAGCCACAGCGATACGGTCAGTATGCTGCCACCTGAATTTGAATTGTTGGGAACCACGGAAAGCATACCTGTGGCTGCATTTCGCTCGCTGCATACTCATTGTCCTGTTTACGGACTGCAATTTCATCCCGAAGTATATCATTCAACCGAAGGTAAAACCGTCATAAAAAATTTCCTCGGCAGCATTTGCGGATGCACGCAAGACTGGACCCCCGCTCATTTTATCAGTGACACTGTGGAAACCCTTAAAAAGCAAATAGGGAACAAAAAAGTTATTATGGCATTAAGTGGCGGTGTGGATAGTACCGTAGCTGCCACCCTCATCCATAAAGCAATTGGTAATAACCTGCACGGTATTTTTGTTGATAACGGCGTTTTAAGAAAAAACGAGTTTGAACAGGTGCTTAATGATTATAAACAGATCGGTTTGAACGTAAGGGGTGTTGATGCCAAAGACCAGTTTTATGAAGCGCTTGACGGTAAAACAGACCCCGAAGAAAAGCGAAAAGCAATCGGCAAATCATTTATTGATGTATTTCAACACGAAGCTAAAAAAGTGGAGGGTGTTGAAATGCTGGGGCAGGGAACTATTTATCCGGATGTTATTGAAAGTGTTTCGGTTCATGGTCCATCCGTTACCATCAAATCACATCATAATGTAGGCGGATTACCGGAAAAAATGCACCTCGGACTGGTGGAGCCTTTAAGGCTCTTGTTTAAAGATGAAGTTCGCCGGGTAGGAAATGAGCTGGGGCTCCCCGCTGCTATGCTTGCCCGTCATCCTTTTCCCGGACCTGGTTTAGCCATTCGTATACTGGGAGCGGTTACCCCGGAAAAGGTACGGTTATTGCAAGAGGCAGATAGCCTGTTTACGATTGCATTGAAAGAAACCGGCTTGTACACTTCCATCTGGCAGGCAGGAGCTATTTTACTTCCTGTTAAAAGTGTAGGAGTAATGGGCGATGAAAGAACCTATGAATTTACCATCGCATTAAGAGCAGTAACCTCCGTAGATGGAATGACTGCAGACTGGGCACATCTACCCTATGAATTTCTGGCCAATATTTCCAATGAAATAATCAATAATGTAAGAGGTATCAACCGCGTGGTATATGATATCAGCAGCAAGCCGCCTGCAACCATTGAATGGGAATAAAACCGGCAGATTTATTTTTAAAAGAATTATGAGGATGAATAAAGTATTTGTTGTAATTGGTTGCTTATTATCTTCCCTGACATTTCATTTTTCTTCACTGGCTCAGGCCGGCCTGCCTGCCAATCGCCATACTATCGCAGTATTCCTCCCTCTTTATCTTGATTCTGCTTTTGATGCTTCAGGCGAGTATTCTTACGGAAAAAATTTTCCAAAAATTCTTAATCCCGGACTTGAATTTTATGAAGGTGTTCAGCTTGCAGCGGATTCTTTAAATAAAACAGGCGCTCCATTGAATATACTGGTGTATGATACCCGTTCAGAAAAAACATCGGTATCGGCTATCATACAGCGGCCTGAATTTGACCCGGTGGAACTGATCATTGGCCAGGTTACTTATGGTGAAATAAGGCTATTGTCAGATGTTGCCAGGAAAAAAAACATTCCTTTTGTAAATACAAATACCCCTAATGACGGAGGGGTTACAAATAATCCCGGCTTGATTGTTTTAAATTCTACTTTGAGAACACATATCCAGAGCATGTACAAATTTTTGCAGCGGGGTTACGGTACTTCACCGGTTGTAGTGTTCAGGAGAAAAGGAGTTCAGGAAGATGTGCTTCAAAAATATTTCCAGGACATAGAAAACAATACAAGTTCCGTATCGCTCAGGCTTAAATTTGTTACGCTTAATAATAACTTTACTGCGGCCCAATTAAAGCCTTACCTGGATAGCAACCGCGTTACCATGTGCATAGCCGGTAGCCTGGATGACCAGTTTGCCAAACAGTTAACCCAGCACTTAGCTGCGCTTAATAATACTTATCCTGTTCAGGTTATGGGCATGCCAACCTGGGATGTATTTAATGAATTTGAAAAGAAAGACTATCGCGGACTGGAAATTTTTTACAGTACTCCTTTTTATAATGCGAAAATGGACAAGGTAAGCATCAGCATTACCAACTATTTTAAAAATACCCTGTACTCCCGGCCGACGGATATGGCTTTTCGAGGCTATGAATGTCTGATGCATTTTGGAAGGTTATTGGTGGAAAAAGGGTCTAACCTCGGATCCAGCATAGGCGAAAAAAAATACAAAGTATTTACGGATTTCGATATCCAGCCGGTATTTCTTAACAAGCAATCTCCTACACTGGATTACTTTGAAAATAAGAAGGTTTATTTTGTTAAGTTATTGGATGGGGTGATAAAGGCGGTTTACTAACACTCTGATGATGACAGTTTTTTTTAAACACAGAGGACGCAGAGGGAGGAAACACAGAGATCACAGAGAACGCAGAGGCCCTCTGTGATCTCTGTGTTTCCTCCCTCTGCGTCCTCTGTGTTTAAAAAAACTCCGAAGATTTTGAAAAAACATAATTATGCAACTCATCGAATTCACTGAAAAAGGCCTTTTCTGCCGCCAGGGTAATTTTTATATAGATCCCTGGAAACCGGTAGAAAAAGCCGTCATCACTCATGCGCATAGCGATCACGCAAGAGCAGGGAGCCAGTCTTATCTCTGTCATGCATACACGAAACCAATTTTAGAACTAAGATTGGGTGAGCATTATTTCCAGACGCTTGAGTGGCATAAAAACATTTTTATCAATGGCGTAAAAGTTTCTTTACATCCCGCAGGACATATCATCGGATCTGCTCAGGTACGTGTTGAATACCAGGGCGAAGTTTGGGTAGTGAGCGGAGATTATAAATTAGAGAACGATGGAATAAGCGGAGCGTTTGAACCGGTAAAATGCAACACCTTCATCTCTGAATCAACATTTGGCTTACCCATTTATCATTGGAAACCGCAACAGCAGATCTTTGAAGATATGATCAAATGGATCGCGCAGAACAAAGAGAATGCAAAAACCAGTGTTCTTATTGCATACAGTCTAGGTAAGGCGCAAAGAATTTTACATGGGTTAAAGGAAACGGTACAGGACATATTTGTTCATGGAGCGATCTGGAACATACATGAAACCCTGCTGCGCGCCGGATGGAACCTCCCACGGGTTCAAAAACTAACACTGGATACCCCCAAAGAGTCATATAAAGGAAGCGTGGTGATAGCTCCACCCGGAGCCGAAGGCTCGCCCTGGATGAAAAAGTTTTCGCCTTATTCAGTGGGCATATGCAGTGGAAGGATGCAGGTTAGGGGCAATGCCCGCAGAAGGAATGTGGATGCTGGTTTTGCAATGAGTGACCATGCAGACTGGAAGGGCTTACTACAGGCTGTAAAAGAAACGGAGGCGCAAAAAGTTTTTGTTACGCATGGCTTTCAGTCGGCATTCAGCCGTTACCTTCAGGAAAATGGCATTGAAGCGGGAGAAGTAAAAACTGAATTTGGCGGCGAAGAAGAAGAGTCTGTTGTTAACCCTGAAGAAGTGGCCATTGAAACTGAAAAATTAAACGAAAATGAGTGAGCAGCTACCCGATACTGTTAGCATGTCTGTTTCTCCGACTTTGAGTGAAAAAGAAGGCATGGAGTTGTTTGCAGACCTGGTTGCGGAAATCAGTGCTACTACAAAAACCAATGATAAGCTGGATGCATTGGTTAACTATTTTGCCGTTGCCCCGGCAAAAGACAAGGTTTGGGTAATAGCATTATTTAGTGGCCGGCGGCCCAGGAGAGTGGTGAACTCCACGCTTTTATGGACCTGGTGCAACGATATTGCAGGCATACCGGCATGGTTGTTTGCTGAATGTTATCATAGCGTTGGCGATCTTGCAGAAACAATTTCCCTCTTGCTTCCCGAGCCTTCTCATCGTAAAGAGCAGGACATACAATACAGCTTAAGTTATTACCTGGAGAAATTTATTGAAATTGAAAAGCATGAGGAAGCTGTTCGCAAGCAATTCATTTTAAGCAGCTGGGATCGTATGAATCAGATCGAGCAGTTTGTATTTAATAAACTGATCACCGGTAATTTCAGGATAGGGGTATCGCAGAAAGCTATGGTAAATGCCCTGGCCAAGACCGTTAGTTTAACATCATCAGTTATTGCGCATCGTATCAGCGGCAACTGGGATCCTGTCAGCACCTCATTTGCAGAATTGCTTACAGAAACTTCATTATCTATAGACCATTCGAAACCTTATCCATTTTATCTTGCCTATGCTTTTGAAGAAGAACTGGAAACGCTTGGCGATCCCGATGAATGGCAGGCTGAATGGAAATGGGATGGCATCAGGGGACAACTCATAAAACGCAACGGTGAAATATTTGTCTGGAGCCGCGGTGAAGAACTGATGACGGATAA
>CAXSIE010000058.1:0-836 GCA_964237295.1 uncultured Flavihumibacter sp.
ATGGAAACTTCCGGTTTGGAATTTTTTATAGTGAAAGTACCATCGGAGCTGGTGACAAATGTACCGCCCCCTCTTACCCTGATAGTGACTCCCTGTAATGGAGTGCCGTCCTTTGAATCTATTACTTTTCCTGTAATAGAACCTGTTTGAGCCAGGCTTCTGTAAACGAACAGGAGCATAACAACTCCCAGAAACAATAGCGATTTTCTCATGTAGTTAATTTTTGGATAAACCAAAACTAGGAAATATGAGTTAATAAAGTTTAAACTTTGTTAAAAAAAGAGATAATATCTAGGATTTTAAATGAATTTGATTATAAACTAGCCAATTGTATAAGTATATAATAAATTATAATTTGATTTGAACTTGGGGTTATGACCGGAGGGCTATTATATTCTGCAGTTCAGGCGATTGCGATATCACTAATTTGTTTTTATTAAGCTACCACTCATATTACGACTAAAATTGGGGTATCTGCCTTGTATTTGTTATTTTAGTTTTCAAAATCCAGATATGAGCCAGTTTATCAGAAACACTTTTAAAATGCTCTTACTTCTTTATCCGGTAATGATGTCGGATACAGCTGCTGCCCAAGGCACATTACTGCTTCGTCAACCAGCCGTTAGTAAACAACAGATTGTTTTTGTTACCGGCGATGATCTTTGGGTTGTGCCGCGGGAAGGAGGAGACGCCCGGAGATTAACAAGTGCTGTAGGCGCAGAAACAAATCCGAAGATAAGTCCTGATGGCAAATGGGTGGCTTTTACTGGTCAGTATGATGGTAATACGGATGTTTACATAGTTCCTATCGAAGGAGGAGAGCCTAAACGCCTGAC
>CAXSIE010000058.1:846-16398 GCA_964237295.1 uncultured Flavihumibacter sp.
CAATGCCGAGGTCGCCGTCACCGCTGCGGCGGTCGCCTGACATGGCATCCCTCGGCAGACATTGTACAATGCTGGACACCCGATGGCAAAGCAATAGTTTTTTCTTCATCAAGGGAGGGTAACCCCGGTACACCCACCAAATTCTACAAAGTAAATACCAGCGGCGGCACATCCGAGGCAATGATTATACCTTTCGGATCAACCGGTAGTTTAAGTGAAGATGGTAACCTGATGGCTTATCAGCCCTTCGCTTTCTGGGATCCTGAGTGGAGAAATTACCGTGGAGGCCAGGCCCAGCCTATCTGGATATTCGACCTTAAAACCCATGAAACACAAAAAACGGTGCAAAAGGACAGGGAAAGACATACAGCTCCTGTTTGGGATAATGGCATCCTTTATTTTCTTTCCGAACAGGATTTTGCCAATAATGTATGGTCGTACGATCCCCGGACAAAAGTTCAAAAGCAACTAACCTTTCATAAAGATTTTGATGTAAAGAATCTATCGGCCAGTAATGGTGTATTAGTATATGAACAAGGCGCCCGGCTGCATAGCCTGAACATTGCCACCGGAAAAACAACACCTCTGGAAATAAACGTAAGGGGCGATCTTAACTGGGGACGTGCCAGGTGGAACAATATTCCGCCTGCCGCTCTTACTAATGCCAGCCTTTCACCAACAGGTAAAAGAGCGTTGTTCGAATACCGCGGTGAAGTATTTTCAGTACCCAAAGAGAATGGTGACTGGAGAAACATCAGCCAGTCTACCGGTAGTGCAGACCGCTATCCGGCATGGTCGCCTGACGGACAAAAGATCGCATGGTTTTGTGATGCCAGTGGCGAATACGAGTTAATGGTAGGAGACCAGTCCGGAATAGGCACCCCCAAAGCATATCCTATCCCCAATAAAAAGTTTTATTACTTTCCTTCCTGGTCGCCGGATGGTAAATACATCGCTTTTACCGATACCGATTATAATCTTTGGAATATAGACCTTGCTACCGGAAAGTGCATACTGATAGCTACTGACAAGCTTGCCCATCCAAACAGGACCCTGCAACCTTCCTGGTCGCCCGACAGTAAATGGATAGCTTATGTGCAGATCATGGAAAATCAGTTTAAAGCGGTAAATGTTTATAATATGGAAACAGGCAAGAGTACCCGCTTAACCGATGGTATGTCAGATGCTATAAGTCCTGTTTGGGATGAAAGCGGAAAATATTTATACTTCCTGGCAAGTACCGACTATGCGCTCAGTTCAGGATGGCTTGATATGAGTAGTTTTAATTATCCTGTTACCAGGGCGTTGTATATGATTGTGCTCGCTAAAGAGGTATCAAATCCTTTTGAACCAAAAAGTGATGAAGAACCGCCAAAGGCTGAAGAAAAGCCGGTGTTGATCACAAAAAATACAAATGACACGATAAAATCTGTTGTGGCAAAACCTGCCGGGGTAAAGGTGAAGATAGATATCGAAGGTATCAGTCAGCGTATCATTTCAGTAAATATGCCTGCAAGGGATTATGCCGGATTGGTGCAGGGTGCGGAAGGAAATGTATTTATAACTGAAGCAGTTCAGAACGAACCAACACTTATACTCCACCGTTATAGCATAAAGGATAGAAAGCCAACTGAATTTATCAGGGGCGTTTCCTTTGCATCATCCAGTTTTGACCGAAAAAATTTGTTGTATAAAATGGGGCCTGCCTGGTACGTAGTAAGTTCCATTGCTGGTCCTCCGAAACCGGGTGATGGCAAATTGCCAACAGAAGGCATGAAAGTATACGTGGATCCTTCAAAAGAAGCGGCACAGATATTTAAAGAAGGCTGGCGATACCAGCGCGACTTCCTGTATGTAAATAATGTACATGGCGCACCCTGGAACAAAATATACGAATGGTACAAGCCGTGGATATCTTATGTAAAGCACCGCTCAGACCTTAACTACATCATAGACATTTTGGGTGGGGAGGTTTCTATCGGACACTCATTTACTTCAGGTGGGGATTTTCCTGAAGTACCAACCATCCCTGTTGGATTGCTTGGAGCGGATTATATTGAAGATAACGGCTTTTTTAAGATTACAAAGATTTATACCGGTGAAAACTGGAACCCTGAATTGCGCTCACCATTGAGCGGACCGGGCATAAATGTAAAAGAAGGCGAGTACCTGGTAGCAATTGAAGGGCGTCCTTTAACGGCATCTACGAATCTGTATAGTTTGTTTGAAGGCACGGCAAACAGGCAAATTAAAATACGTGTTAACAGCAAGCCATCGGTCGAGGGCTCAAGGGTTATTACGGTGGTGCCTATACCAAGCGAAGCGGCACTTCGTTCACGCGCCTGGGTTGAGGCCAACAGAAGAAAGGTAAACGAATTATCCGGTGGCAGGCTTGCTTATATTTATGTTCCTAATACGAGTAACCCCGGATACACATATTTCAATCGCTATTATTTTGCGCAGCAGGATAAGCAGGGTGCGGTGATAGATGAAAGGAACAATGGGGGCGGTTCTGCTGCCGATTATATGATAGATGTTATGGGAAGAAAGCTGCTGGGTTATTTTAACAATCATGTTGAAGGCCATAAAGTATCTACTACCCCGATGGCAGGGATATGGGGACCGAAGGTGATGATCATAAATCAAAATGCAGGATCGGGAGGAGATTTGTTGCCGTATATGTTCAGAAAAAATAAAATAGGTCCTTTAGTGGGAACCCGCACCTGGGGCGGACTGGTAGGAACATGGGATACCCCGTTATTTATAGATGGCGGCAGGATGGTAGCTCCACGCGGCGGCTTCTTTGATACAGACGGTCAATGGGCGGTAGAGGGAACGGGAGTGTCGCCGGATATAGAAGTTCTTCAGGATCCCAAAGCATTGATTGAAGGTAAAGATCCGCAGCTAGAGAGCGCTGTTCAGGAAGCTATGAAATTAATGAAGACGGAAGGTGTGGAATTGAAGAAAGAACCGGCACCACCGGTAAAATACAAACGGCCTTTTTGATAGTTTTTTAACGCAGCGAACAGCCGGAACTGTTCGCTGCGTTAAAAAAACTTCGAAGCTTAAAAGCCCAGCTTCTTCTCCGGAACCAGAACTGCTTTAACATAATTCTGCATATCGAAATATTTTTTAGCCACCTGCTGCAGATCCTGAACAGTCAACGCATCCACTTTTTTTGTAAAATCAAGCATCCACATAGGATCATCATGTTCAATCCATGCTCTTGTTAAGGTTGAAAGCCAAAAAGCATTTTGAGTAAGCTGGTCCTGGTTTTGTTTCTTTAAAGCTTCTTTCACTTTATTAAGATAGCTTTGTTCAACGCCCTTATCCTGCGCATTTTTAATAAGATCGAAAGCGGCCTTTGTAAGCTTGTCTACATTTTCAGGTCCGCAGGGAAAACTTACAGTAATGTTATAATGATTGTAAGGGCGGTTAATAATACTACCACCCATACCGCCACCATAAATACCACTCAATTCTTCTCTAAGCTTTTCTACAATCTCAATATTCAAGGCATCCATCAGCGCCCTTAATTTTAAGTTTTCATCCCTGCTGTAGGGAGCTTCTCCGTTAAAAATTATATTTACCTGACTTTGTTTTGCAGCGCCCTTGGAAATGGTGCTTTCTACAATTCCCTTTACAGGCCTCAGTCCTTCATCAGTAAACTTGTTATCTTTTTGCGATGAGGGAAGGCTGCCAAGGTAGGTTTCCAGCAGAGGTTTTATCTTGTCGATATCAATATTGCCCACGAAGGTGAAATGCATTCCGTAATTATTACCATAGATCGTTTTATAAATATCCAGCACTTTATCAAGATTTATTTTATCATAATCTGAAGCTTGTGGTAATGTGGGTGCCCACGGACTGTTATTATATTGAATTTTAGCCAGCGTATCATAAAAATAACTGTTAGGATCAGCTTTTGCATTTTCAATAAATGCCTTTTGCGTATTGATGTATGATTTAAAAAGTTTTTCATCTCTGCCGGGCTGTGTTATATACAAGTTGGTCAGTTGCAGAAAAGTTTCGAAATCTTTTACGCTACTGGTTCCTTCTATTCCTTCATCATAAGTGTTTAAGTAGGGATGTACGTTAACTGTTTTGCCAGCCAAAAATTTACGCAGGTCACTCGGTGTCAGATCTTTTATTCCCATAGCATACACAATATTGGCTGCATGCTCAGCATTATCCTTATTAGCCAGGCCATAATTATGCGTACCACCCCAGCGCCAGCCATCCATATGTATTTCATCATTCTTAAATTGAGTAGGCTTCAGCGTGACGGTGATTCCATTGCTTAAACTAAGTTCGGTTGTTCCTAACGCCGCATTGCTTTTTTCATCTGAAACCTTACCAGGTGAGGGTTTTTTGACCATTAACGCTGATGCTACCGCTTTTTCCTGATAAGCAGTTACGGGAATGTTGTGTGCATTGGTAACCAGAGTTATGAGATCCTTATCCGAAGGAAGCTCAGCAACATTTTTTTCAGGAGCAAGTAAAAGGGCAAATTTCCCTTGTGAATTTTCCATTTTTTTCGATAGTGCATTTACTTCTGCTAACGTTATAGTGGGGGATATTTGTTTAACGAAGGCATACTGGTTTTGAATGCTGATGATGGGTGACCCTGTAAGGAAATTGCTCACATACTCCTGCACCTTACTGGCTGATTCGGTTTTATCCTTATTAGCAAACGATTTTTCCATCTGGTTAAGTAAACTGGATTTTGCCCGGTCTAATTCGGTTTGAAGAAATCCGAATTTTTTTACACTTTCCGTTGTGCCTATCAAAGCATCAATCGAACTCTTTGCCGGCTTATCGCCAATACCTACATACGAAATAAATGCACGGTAACCTCTTATAAAATTTCCGAATGAAGTGTAACCAAATACGAATGGAGGATCGGCTTGCTGGGTAAGGTCATTTAACCGTTGATTGATTATGGAATTAAATAATCCCTCAACAATTGTTGCCCTGTATTTCTCCCATGTATCTATTGAACCGGATTTTTCTATATAATTAAATATTTCCAGGGTTTTAAACGTCTGTTCTTTGTCTGTAAGCACCATTCCCAGGTTCAGTTTTCTTTCTGCAATTGGTATGATAGAAGGCCTGGGTAGTTCCTTTGTCGGATTTTTAAATTGATTAAAATGTTTGGCTATCTTTTCTTCGGCTAAAGCAGGATCAATGTCTCCCACTACAATTACAGCCATTAGATCGGGCCTGTACCATGTTTTATAAAAATTAATTAACGACTCCGCTTTAAAATTTTGCAAAATACTGTCTTTTCCTATCGGCAATCTTGATGCATATTGAGAACCATTAAAGAGTTGAGGGTAATAGATTTTGCCCATGCGTTCGTAGGAGCCGCTTCCCAAGCGTGATTCTTCCAGCACTACACCGCGTTCTTTATTAATTTCTGTGGTATCAAGTGATGCATTGCCTGCCCAGTCTTCCAGAATGGTAAAGCCCTTTTCAATTTTAGCAGTATCGTCGGAAGGTATGGGAAGTATATAAACGGTTTCGTCAAAACCGGTGTATGCGTTAAGGTCTGCGCCGAATTTTACACCGATGGATTGCAGGTAACTTACCAGCTCGTTTTTTTCAAAATGGGTTGAGCCGTTAAAGTTCATATGTTCCATCATATGCGCCAGTCCCTGCTGGTCTGGTTGTTCCAATACTGAACCAGCATTAACCACCAGCCGAAGCTGCACCCTTTTCTCAGGTATGGCATTTTTCCGTATGTAATAGGTTAATCCATTGGCAAGCTTGCCCACTCTTACATCCGGATCACGGGCAACTTTCGCTTTCAGGTCAAATTGACCTAAACAAGAATAGGAGATTATGATAAAGAATAGCAGCAGGCTGTATTGCTGCAGTTTTGTTGTTAGCATGGCAAAAGTTTAAGGGTTAAAACTTTTGTAATATAATTTATTTTATAATTAAAGTAAAGAGGTAAAAGGCAAATTTTTTTAAAGAAGACCACAAGTCACAAAAGCACGCGGATGTATTAAAGAATCCATTATTCCTTGCATGGCTTTGTAGCCTTCTTGTTGTTAACGGTAAATTAAATGGTGGAGCGGTGGCAAATTATAACTCCACTACAAACGCACACTCCGGAAGTCAGCGTCTTGCTTTGCAGTTTCTTTTCAAACGCTTAATGGTGCATTAAGCTTTCAAGCGACGTTTTGTAAACAACAATCGCAGCTGAATCCTGTAATAGCGGTGTAAACCGGATAAAGCTTATCTGGTTAAAGTTTACAACAGCTTTGTTTTTCATGTTTGCCCTCAGGTGAAGGGCGGTATTGTTGGATAATAAATCAAAATAACTGGTTGCCGTCCCGTTCAAACTTAAATAATTAAGCCGGAGTTCTTTTAAACGCGTAACCGTATTGGTGTTCTGTTGAATAGTGAGAGAATCCTGTAGTAAGGGTCCAACCTCATTATTGGTTCCTGAAAATTGCAGGTAAGCAATCTTTGGTAAAAAGATAATAAGCCCGACGGTTGTTTCCTGCGGCTGTTGATGATTTTGATTGGCTACTGTGAATGTTACAGACAAGGTATCCTGAAGCATTTTCATTTTAAAAAAATCCTTCCTGGAATTCATCAGCCTGATATTATAATGATCGCCTTGTATTATCCTGATGGCGTAGCCGTTACCGCCCGAAATTTTAAGCGCTTTAAAAGGTGAAACAGCAATTGATTGATAGTTTTTGTAAGGGTCACTTAAATTTATTGCGGCATATTGCAGAACAAGTAAATGATCCGTTACAAAAAGTGCTGCTAATAATATACATGACAGTACTGATAACAAAAGATTGCTTCTTTTCATATTGCGTTTTATATTTCCGTTTCACGGAATTTTAAACAGATGATATAGTATAATGATACCGGTAGCAGGTAGTTAAAGAAAATGCTAACGGTTGTCTGAACTTTTTGCGGCAGGTACACATATACATTTTCTCCTTCGTGTGTGAACTGAAAATAATTATATATCCCTCCGCCATTGATAGTTTGTTCTCCTGTCATTATTATTAATAAGTAATTATTGCCATTATTGGAAATAAAAAAATAAAGGATCATTATCAATATCGTTTTTAATAAAGCGCCTCTTTTAAAAGACAGGCTTCCCAGCAATACCAGCAGTTGAAAGTTTATAAATGTAAACGCAAAGTTATAGAAGCTGTTATGCAACAGGTCTGTGTGCTCAATGAGCGATTTATCACGCTTTACTATCCATAGAAACAAACCTTCTGTTATGTAGAACAGGGTTACATATGCGGTTATATAAAAAAGCGTGGCGTATATAACGGCAATGAACACCTTTTCTCCTGCGGATGCGGGCAGTGCTATCAGCCACATGCCTTTTGACGGATGTGTAAGATCTTTCAGCAAAGAAGCGCTGAATATACATCCACCCCCAAAAAGCACTATAAGAAAAATTCCCCTATGTGCATCTCCGGCGAAGCTATCATGCCAATGCCACACTATCAGGAACAGAAACAATAAAATGCCTGTTATTGCCAGCAGTCCTACCCGGTATGACTTGTAGTTTTCACGCCATTGGCGCTTGTTTAAGAGTATTATTTTATTTATGTTCATAACCTGCAGGTATTTTTATTCAAGAAAAATTTTAGAAATTTGCTCCCTGCTGCTGAGTGTTGCATTAAAAAGTATTTCAAGATCGAGATAGGAATCTTTTGACTGTTCATTTAAAGATATGGAAGCCGGTCCCTGGGGTGTTTGTTCCTGGTAAATGATAGCTGCATTATTCGTTATCGCCTCTGTTGAAAAGTAAAGCCGGTTGTTTATTGCTTCTTTATCAGCATACAACATCAATTCACCGTTATCAATAATAATGATAGAACTGATAAGGTCGTCCAGATCGCGCACCTGGTGAGTAGAGATTATTGTTATCTTGTCTTTCCGGTCGGCGTTAGCAACGATATTTCTGAACTGTAATTTGGAAGGAATATCCAAACCGTTAGTGGGTTCATCCATAATCAGCAGCCTGGTATTGGCAGCAAGGGCAAAAGCGATATAAGTTTTTTTCTTTTGGCCGAAGGAAAGCCGCTTCAGATGGCTATCATAGCTCACATCAAAGATCTTCAGGTAAGCGGCGAATTGTTCCCTGTCGAATAAAGGATAGAAGGGTGCATATATATCTATAAAATCAGCCACATGCAATGCCGGTAATTCGCACTCTTCGGGAATGAAAAACAGCGCTGCAAGAAAAGATGTATCACGGTTTCCCGGCTTCCTGTTGTTAACAATGCATCTTCCTTTTGTCGGAAACAATAAACCGGCGATGTTCTTTATCAAACTTGATTTCCCGGCTCCGTTCTTTCCCAGCAATCCGTAAATTTTGCCTGGTAATAACGTAATGTTCAAGCCATTAAAAAGAATTTTTTTTCGGCTGTAGCGGTAGGTAAGGTTTTCTATCTGTATCATGGTGTAAAAAGAAACAATCTTCGCAGGTGTTTGAAAACAAACCGACAGATCAACCTTTATTTCCAACTATTGCCCTGCCGGAAACAACAGGCAGCGTTATTCTTTTTTTATTAACCCGTTGGTAAAAACTACTCATTCGTTGCCTGTATATGTTCTTCTGTTGATTTACCGAAAGATCTTGTAAAAAAACTTGATATTTATCAGATGAGTCCTGAAGCAGTAATTAACAGAATCAGAAGCAGCGTAACAGGGCGCATAATGCTGCATGTGTTGTTATGGCTGTTTTATTTTGCAGCTATCTATTATCTTGAAAGTATTTCTTTTAACGGCTATAAAGGCGATGCTGCTGTATTTGAACCACTTAAGGATGTTGTTAGTTCCATCCTGATCTATTATCCGCTTGTTTATGTAGTATGGCCTAATTTTTTAAGGCGCAAAAAATATGTTGCAGGTGTACTGCTTGTTGTTTTATTGATTGTCCTGTATGCAGCCGCAGATCATTGGCTGGAGCGAATGATCCTTGCATCATGCAGTAGTTGTATGGAGAGGATAAAGCTTCATCAGAACGGCTATTACCAGATGCTGCAAAAAAGTGCCGTCAATGTTATCGTTATTCAATTGTTTTCACTCGGCATAGTGTACCAGTTGTTTGTTTTCCTTGCTTTCCCTTTGGCTATCAAGATAGTAATTGAATACTTTGATCAACATGTTAAAACGCTAAGGCTTGAGCGGGAGAATATCCAGCTTGAATTTAATTTTTTAAAGGCCCAGGTAAACCCGCATTTTTTATTCAACACCCTTAATAATATTTATGCGTTGATATTGAAGGATGATAAAGATGCCTCATCAGAAACGGTAGCAAAACTTGCTCTTTTTATGCGCTATTCTTTATATGAGTCGAACACTCATAGTAACAATATTGTGAGAGAAATTGATCTGTTGAAAGTGTATCTTGAATTGGAACGTATCAGATTAAACGCTACCGTGGTGAATTTCATTAGTAGTATTGATAATGAAAATTATTTGCTTCCGCCGTTGTTGTTTATACCGGCAGTTGAAAATGCCTTTAAATATTGTTCCCCTACAACAGAAGGCGACGCATACATTTTTATGAAGCTGGAAATTAAACAGTCAGGCTTAGTGTTTGTAATTTCAAATACCTTTAATAAAGCACACGACGAACCAAAATTGCATGGCGGTATTGGTTTGCAGAACCTGCAAAAAAGACTGAAGCATTATTATCCCGGTAATAATTCTTCTATGGAAATAAAACAAACTGATACCGTGTTCCGTATAACTATTCACCTTATGCTTGTTTAAAATGATTGATTGCATCATCGTTGATGACGAACCACTGGCAAGAGACATTATCCGCATGCATTTATCGCAACTGCCCGGATGGAATATCGTGCAGGAATGCATTAATGCCATGGAAGCTTATGAAGCGCTGATCAATCATAATATACAGGTAATCTTTCTCGATATACAAATGCCCCGCATTCAGGGAATGGATTTTTTACGTTCCCTTAAAAAGCCTCCTGAAATTATTTTTACTACTGCGCATGCTACCTATGCAGTGGAAGGTTTTGAACTCAATGCCATTGATTATTTATTAAAGCCCATTACTTTCGATCGGTTCAAACAAGCCATCACTAAAGTGGAACAACAGCTGGCTCAAAATACATCAGTTATTTCAAATGTTCCTGCTATTAATATATTGCCGCCGGCTCATGAAGATTTTATTTTTATTAAGCAGGATAGCCGGCTGGTAAAAGTTTCTTTTGCAGACATTTTATTTCTTGAGGCCAGAAGAGACTTTACCCAGATACAATTAAAAGACAAAAAAATGCTGGCAGGTTTTCATTTAAAAATGCTGGAAGATATGCTGCCCTCTTCTTTGTTTATGCGTGTTCACCGTTCTTATATTGTTAAGTTAAGTGCTATTGAAGTAGTAACAGGAAATATAATTGAAATAATGGGTTTCCGGATTCCGGTAAGCAGTTCCAACCGAAATGCGCTTGCTGTGGCATTGAGGATATAATTTTATTTAAATTTTAAAGGATTGCGATCACTTTCGGTAGATAACTACTTAAACTGTTGTCTAACATATAAGCACTTAAAATATTGATTTGTTAATCAAAGAAGTGGTGAAATAGTGATTTATTGCTTGATTATAGTTCATACTGTTATTTCAGGTGAACAGAAGCATTGTAAATTTTTTTAAATTGTTTAGTATTTAAAATATTATGGTACCTTCAATGTACAAACCGATAAATTCTTCCCCGGTTTCGATCATACATCCTGATTACTAACTTATTCCTGATTTTTCAGGATAAATAATTCAAGCGATTTATTTCTCGCAAGTTTTTTTGTACGGACCTTAAGAATACTATGTATTCGAATCCGTATGTGTTATAAAAATTATATGACTTAAGCAAAGCAAGATTCTTGTTAAGCTGGTTATTCAATATTGTTATGTCAATTTTGAAATGTATAATAAGCGATAGCAGCGCGTCTGGGTTTGATATGTTCAGTGATAACTTGAGAGTAAGTGTAACGAATAAATATTTATTAGAAAGTATGAACAAACAAATTCTTTTGATTGATGATGATATAGATGAACTATACATTTTTAAGGAAGCGCTTAATGAAATGCGCAATTGCTTTGAATGTATGTATGCTGATACTGTTGTTGAAGGTTTAAAAATATTGAAGAATGTGCTGCCTGATTTTATTTTCCTTGATATTAATATGCCTAAAATAAATGGTTTAGAGGGGCTTTTATTAATAAAAAAAATGAAGATTTTTCAGAATATCCCGGTTATATTATATTCAACTGCTATCAGTGAGGAGATCAACGAAAAAGCATTGGCGCTTGGCGCGGCGGGATGTATCAGAAAAACAGGTTCTATAAAAACCTTGTCGGAAGTTTTGGTAACACTATTTGATAGAAGCGCCTCATTGCAACAGGAAAATTAGCAGTTATTATATTAAATGTCTATTAAATATATTACCCTTATAAAGCCTGCATAACTGAAGCAGGTTCAACCTTGATGTTATTACCTGATTGGATTTATTATAAAATTGAAAAACATGCCATTAGAAATTTTTAAAATCAGTTATCCTTTTCAGATAGCAATTACAAAGAAATTAAAGAGTCAGCTTGTCAGCCGGTTAAAAGCAATTTCACCCAGCACTGCTTTAGGCTTTGCGCTGCATGATTTTTCAAAAGAAGGAAGTTTGAAAACCGATGAAGAGTTTAAGGAATTATTAAATGATTTATCTACGGAATTAAGGGAAGGACCCTTCCTGATGAGGAAAATTCTAGGTGATAATTTTGGGTTTTTCCAGGAACTTCTTTCGTGAAATTAACCGGTATTGAAGCTTACAACAGGAAGCCTTATACAGTTTAAGAATATTCAATCAGATAATAGCTTTCTACAGCACTTCCGATAACTAACTAATGATCATTTTAAATTTAAGTTCTCTCAGTAACATGAAAATCATTTTTCATAAAAATTTCCGTACGCTATGATAATGGATAAACGTCAGATATTACTGATTGACGATGATCTGAATAAATGTGAAATTTTTTTAAACGCTCTTGAGAGGATACCTGCGTTGTTTAAATGCAGCTATGCCAGCAATACCAGCGAAGCTATAAAGCGTACAAAAAAAATAACGCCTGATTTTATTTTTTATAATCTTAATAAAACAGGGCAGAATGATTTGATTTGTCTTAAAGCGATTAAAAAAGTTAAGACCATCCGGCATATTCCTTTTTTTTTATACTCCGCTGCATTTGATGAGCAAACTTCCAGGAAAGCTTTTGAGCTGGGTGCTTTACAATGTATTAAAAAACCAAAAGACGTAAGAACACTCACTAAAATCCTGAAAGTTCTCTTTTATAAGAGCATGCGGGCTGAAGTCAGAAACTATGCCCCGCGAAAAAGCTAATTAAGATGTATTCATTCAGAGCAATCCTAAAGCCGAAGTCCTGATTAGAGCGCTATTATCTTACAAACAGGCGCCCGCCGAAGCCGGAGTTTTTTTGCGGAAGCTGGCGCAAATCAAGATTTGGCAATCCTGCGTTTCGTACAGTTCCGGAGTAGCGCCTTTCCGCTAATAGCCACCTCATCTTCAGTAACAATAGCCGCTTGCCATGTATCTTTTTAGCGGTATTTACATGTATTGCCCATTATCGCTTTAGTTAAATACACGCATACTGGATTGCTTGTAGTACATTACAAAAAAAGCAGGTAAACCACATAAATGACAAGAAGAAACATAATAGTTATTGGTGCATCGGCCGGTGGCTTTGAAGTAATAAAGCAGATAGTGGCCGGATTGCCGGCCAGCCTGGAAGCGTCTGTTTTTATTGTCTGGCATATGTCGGCGGATATCCGTGGTATTTTACCGGAAGTATTAAATAAACAGCAAACATTGTATGCTGCCAATGCTATAGATAAAGAGCCTATAAAGCCCAACCGTATATATGTTGCCCCGCCAGACAGGCACCTGGTTATAGAAAGAGATCACGTAAGGGTTACGCGCGGCCCAAAAGAAAACCGCTTCCGGCCCGCTATAGATCCTTTGTTCCGTTCAGCAGCCTATGCATACGGCCCCGGTGTTATCGGTGTTATATTATCGGGGGCGCTGGATGATGGCACTGCAGGACTGTGGGCCATAAAAAGCAGGGGTGGCATAGCGATTGTCCAGGACCCGTCTGACGCACAGGTTTCCGCTATGCCTTCCAATGCATTAAGAGAAGTAGCGGTTGATTATGCATTGCCTGCAATAGGCATAGCTCCATTATTAGAAGAACTGAGTGCGGAAGAAATACCGCAATATAATTTTCCTTACATGGAAAGCAACGAAATAAAAAAAGAAATCAATGTTATTTTACAGGAAGGAAGCGCTGACGAAGCGATATTACAACTGGGCGAACTAACTCCTTATACCTGTCCCGAATGCCACGGTGTGCTTTCAGCGATCAAAGAAGGTATGCGGATACGGTACCGCTGTCATACCGGTCATGCATTTTCTGCTGACAGCCTGCTGGAAGCACTTACTGAAAATATTGAACATAGCATCTGGAACGCAATAAGGGAAATGGAAGAAAGCGTTATCTTTTTGAATCACATGGGTGATCACCTGGCAGAAATCAACCAGCCGCACCTGGCAGCCATATATTTTAAAAAAGCAAATGAAGTGATGGAACGTATCAAACTTTTAAGACAGGCAGTGATAGCGCATGAGCAATTAAACACGGATAGCATTCAAACTGATGCGGATCGCTCTAATCAGCAGGCATTTGGTTAACTTACAGACCGCGTCGGGCAATGTCATTAAGTTAAGCAGTTCTTTTTAATTACAAGCACCAAGTGAAAAGTAAGCCTGGCTGTACATCCCCTCCTTCGGAGGGGACATTACGTCCGAAGGACATAATGGGGGTGGGTTACCGGGCAACATGTTACCGAATGGTAGTAGTTGTGCTTGTCGGTTAGCGTTTTGGATGGTAGTTACTGAATAGTTACAGTCAACCCACCCCCGTTTGGCCTTCGGCTCAAACGCCCCTCCCGGGAGGGGATGTACAGCCAGGCTTACTTTTCACTAAATGCTTCCTGTTGAATCTTAACTTAATGACAGACCGCGTCGGGAGAAGTGAGCATGCAGGAGGTAGAAAGTCTCCTTTCTCGTAGTTATAGAAAACCTTAACATAACGCCAGTAATTTTAATATCATGAACAGTTCCGTGCCTTCCTCTGATTTCCTTAACGGCAGTACTTCTCTGGAAGAAAATAAATTCCTCATTGTAGGCCTTGGCGCTTCGGCCGGCGGAATCACAGCTTTAAAAGTGTTTTTTGAACATGTGCCGGCCGATTCCGGGATCGCTTATGTAGTGATACTGCATCTGTCGCCAGACCATGAAAGTAAGCTTGCCGAAGTGATCAGTGTAAATGCAAAACTTCCTGTAATGCAGGTTACTGAAAAAACAAGAGTAGCCCCGGATCATATTTACGTGGTACCGCCAAACCAGCACCTGGAAATGGAAGATGGCCATATTACAGTATCCAGGAATCTGCAAATAGAAGATCGCCGGGCACCTATTGATATCTTTTTCCGTACATTGGCAGAATCGCACGGTTACCAGGCAGCTTGTGTTATTTTATCGGGAACCGGTGCTGACGGGTCCATGGGATTAAAACGGATCAAAGAAAAAGGAGGCGCCGCCTTTGTGCAGAACCCGCGTGAAGCGGAATTCAATGAAATGCCAAGACATTCTATTGCTACAGACCTTGTTGATGCGGTGCTTCCCGTTGCAGAGATCCCTGGCTGTATTATAAATTATAAAAATAATCTTAATAATGTTCATATTCCGTTTGGAGCCGACGACGAACCAAAAGACCAGCAAAATGTTTTAAAGGAGTTATTCAAAGATTTACGCCTCCGTACCGGCCATGATTTTTCCAATTATAAGCGCCCCACACTGATACGCCGCATTGAAAGGCGTATTATGCTTCGCAACATGCCCGGTCTCAAGGCTTATCTTGCTTTTATTCAACAAACCCCCGAAGAAACGCACGCGCTGCTCAAGGACCTGCTTATTTCGGTCACCAATTTTTTCCGCGACCGAAGGGCATTCGAAGCTATTGAACTGGAAATACTGCCGGTTATCATTAAAAGAAAGAATGCCGGAGAACAAGTAAGGATCTGGGTAGCCGGCTCCGCTACCGGTGAAGAAGCCTATTCTCTGGCCATGCTTTGTCAGGAGCAAACGCTTGATCTGATTGATTCGCCTAAAATTCAGATTTTTGCCACTGATATTGATGAAGATGCTATCGCTCATGCAAGAGAAGGCCTTTACACCATTAATGATGCGGCAGATGTATCTCCGGAACGGCTGCGCCGTTTTTTTAATAAGGAAGGCGATGGATACAGGATACGACGGGAATTAAGGGAAATGGTGCTTTTTGCCAATCATAATTTTATTAAAGACCCTCCGTTTTCTCATTTAGATCTGATCAGTTGCCGTAATGTGCTGATTTATCTCAACCGCACCGCGCAGGAGCGGGTAATGGAAACTTTTCATTTTGCACTG
>CAXSIE010000058.1:16408-16966 GCA_964237295.1 uncultured Flavihumibacter sp.
GCATCGGGCAACCTTTACGAAGTAATCAGCCGTGATAATCATATTTTCAAAAGCCGTCCGGCAACCCAGCGTACTTATCCCGTTCCTGAATCCGTACCGGCGCTTCGCATTGGCCAGCCGCCGTTGATCAATACTAAAGAAAAAGCATCCAGGCTGCCGGAACGCGTTACTTACGGAGACCTGCACCAGCGCCTGCTGGAACAATATGCTCCTCCTTCCCTGGTTATAAATGAGGATTATGAAATTGTGCACCTGTCTGAACGTGCCGCTCCTTACCTGCGGTTTGCGGCCGGCGAACCATCCCAAAACCTGCTTAAAGTGGTAAAAAAGGAATTAAGGCTTGACCTCCGTTCAGCACTTTACCAGGCACTGCAGCAAAAAACGGCTGTTGAGGCGAGGGGATTAAAAGTTAAGATAGAAGATAGTATCGAAACCATCAACATACATATAAAACCCGTTTTCCAGCAGGAGGACATGGCTCATGGTTTTATACTGGTGATTTTTGAAAGAACAGAAGATACATCAGTTGGTAAAGAAGTGATCCTTCGATCTGATGAA
>CAXSIE010000059.1:0-11477 GCA_964237295.1 uncultured Flavihumibacter sp.
CAGACTTACTTTTCACTAAGTGCTTCCTGTTAATCCTTAACTTAATGACATTGCCCTTCGGGGTTTGCCAAGCATTATGTCTTTTCTATAATCATGTCACCCCTTCTGGGTTACACCTATACCTCTTACCTCTTACCCCATACCCCATACCTCATACCCCATACCTCACTACTCCGCTCTCAAATGACTATGCTTCCTTCCATATAAAAAATAAATTACCAGGCCCACTACCAGCCAAATAAGAAAGCGCAACCAGTTGGTATGACTTTCCTGCGCCATGAGGTAAAAACAACTGACAAGTCCTAATACCGGAAGCAACGAAAATGCATGAATAAAAGATAGCACGGCTATGATCAATGCCACCACCCAAAAAAGTATCATAGGAACACCTTCAGGGGTAAACAACGCATTAAAATGTGCAGGATTTGTATAAGCTACAATACCTACGGCACTAATAAACAATGCAGGCACTATAAACTTACCATTAACAAACGGAACCCGGAATTTAGATTCGGGCCTGTTCTTCGATTTTTGAAGCACCAGTACGCCACCACATACCAGAACAAAAGCGAATAAGGTTCCGATACTCGTTAACGCCAGCACTACATTAAGATTTAAAAACAAAGCAGGTACTGCCACCAGAACGCCGGTAAGGATGGTAGAAAATGAAGGCGTTTTATATACCGGATGCAATCTTGAAAATATTTTAGGCAAAAGCCCATCCCTGCTCATGCTCATCCATATTCTCGGTTGCCCGAGCTGAAATACCAGTAAAACACTGGCTGTAGCAATAATAGCACTGACGGCAACAATGCCCGAAATCCATTTCAATCCCCTTGCTTCAAATACCAGTGCCAGCGGATCACCCACATTCAGTTTACTGTAATGAACCATCCCTGTAAGCACCAATGCAAGCAATACATATAAGATGGTGCAAATGATAAGTGAATAAATCATGCCTCGTGGAAGATCTCTTTGAGGATTCTTACATTCCTCCGCGGTGGTGGAGATAGCATCAAAACCAATGTAAGCAAAGAACACGGCAGATACTCCTTTCATAATACCCGAGAATCCATTGGGATTGAACGGCGACCAGTTAGTGGGGTTGGCGTAATATCCACCCAGTACGATCACCAGAAAGATCACCATCAGTTTTATAATCACCATCAGGTTACTGGCCTTACGCGATTCATTAATGCCAACGTACACAACAGCAGTGATCAAAGCAACAATCAACAATGCCGGAAGGTCCATGATAAGATGCAGTCCGGATATCTGTGGTGCATGCTGCCAGGCGTCATGCCTGTATAGAATCGATGGGTCAATATTTTGAAGCTTGTTTCCGGCAGCGGTTAATGTGCCTGCTTCAATAAATCCCGAATGTGCCGTGGAGTAATCCATAGTCAGCCAGGGTGGAATATGAATGCCGGCTTTATCGAGCAGGCCGGTGAAATAATCGCTCCATGAAATAGCCACCGCAATATTACCAATGGCATATTCCATTAAAAGATCCCAGCCTATGATCCAGGCGAAAATCTCACCGAAGGCTACATAAGAATAAGTATAGGCACTTCCCGCCACCGGAACGGTTGATGCAAATTCCGCGTAACACAAAGCTGCAAAGCCGCATGCCACCGCTGTAAAAATATATAGAAAGATAACTGCCGGGCCACCATCATAACAGGCTTTCCCGATACTGCTGAAAATGCCCGCGCCAATTACGGCAGCAATACCCATGAAGGTAAGGTCTTTAACACCCAGCACTTTGTTTAACTGTCCATGTCCATCCAGCAAACCGGCCTCGGCATCCGACAGAATTTTATCAATCGATTTCTTCCTGAGTAAGGAATTCAGCATGGAGAAGCTTGTTTAAATTATTAATGTTTAATGATTGACGGTAAGTGGATAATTTTTCAATCAGCAAAAAATGATTATTTAAAATTGATAAGCCTTTCGTTAATCATTAATAATTAATCATTAACCATTGTCTCACCGTTCCCGTTTTATCAGCAGTTCTACCAGCTTTTTCATGGGTTCTTTCCTGGAAGATGATACGGCAGTGTCTTCCAGGTGTTGTAAGGCTGTGTTGATATATTTTTCCTTGAGTTCCATCGCCCATTCATCCACACCGCAGTCTTTAAAAATTTTAATGGTATCCGGCACTTTAACGGGATCGTTTGATGCCGTTAAAAGTTGTAATTCTTTCAATTGATGGTCATTGGCAACTTCCAATGTTTTGATCATCAGGAAAGTTTTTTTGTTAGATAAGATATCGCCGCCAACCTGTTTTCCAAACTTTTCAGGATCGCCGAATGCATCCAGGTAATCATCCTGTATCTGAAAACTGATGCCGAGATTACGCCCGAATTCATACAAATGCAACTGGTTGCCCAACCCTGCGCCGCCAAGAATAGCACCTAATTGTAAGCTGGCCGCCAGCAATACGGAAGTTTTTAATTCAATCATTTTAATATACTCATCCAGGTGTACTTTTTCCATATGCTCAAAATCCATGTCGAGCTGCTGTCCTTCACAAACCTCCCTTGCGGTGCGATTGAAAAGATGTATGATCTTATGGATATAAGAGGCCTTGATCTTATTCAGATAATCATATGCTACAATCAGCATTACGTCACCCGATAAAATAGCGGCAGGCTCGCTGAACCTGGCATGTACGGTTTGCATGCCTCGCCGTAGCGGAGCCTTGTCCATAATATCGTCATGTATTAAGGTAAAATTATGAAAGAGCTCAATTGCGGTTGCCACATGATATGAATCAGGATTTATTTCATCGAACATTTCATTGCTCATTAAACAGATAACCGGTCTAATTCGCTTACCCCCTAGTGTTAGAAAATAATCTCCCGGTCCATAAAGTGTAGCCGGATGGGTTGGAAAATGCCTGTGGTCAAATTTTTCTTTAAAGAGAACAGATAATTCCTCGAACGAATGCATATTTATTATTGATCTGCTAAAATACCATTATAAGTTCATAGTTTAAATAGCAACAGGGAGATTGAATTTAAAAAACACCCTAAGTTTGCTGACGCAATTTTTATTTATCAGTATGAAAAGATTTATAATTATATATTTAGTATGCATATCGTCCGCTGCTTTTGCACAGCCCGGAATAGTGGTATTCCAGAGTGATTTCGGCGTGAAAGACGGTGCTGTAGCCGCTATGAAGGGAGTAGCCATGAACGTTCAATCTACCCTTAAACTGTTCGATCTTACTCATGAGATACCAGCCTACAACATCTGGGAAGCGGCTTACCGGCTTGAACAAACTGCTTCTTACTGGCCCAAAGGAACCGTATTTGTATCGGTGGTAGACCCTGGCGTAGGCAGCAACAGAAAGTCAATCGTAATGAAAACCAAAAGCGGACATTATTTTGTAACACCCGATAACGGCACCCTTACATTGATCGCAAATTCACTAGGAATTGAAGAAGTGAGGATAATTGATGAAAAAATGAACAGGCTACCCGGTTCGGGTGGTTCTTATACTTTTCATGGCAGGGATGTTTTCGCCTATACGGGCGCAAGACTGGCCGCCGGAAAAATCCGGTTTCAGGATGTGGGACCAAAATCAGAAAGCACTATTATAAAAATTCCTTTCCGTGCCGCTGAAGTTGAAAAGGGTATTATTAAGGGATTTATACCGGTGCTGGATAGTCAATATGGAAATGTTTGGACGAATGTCCCCGATTCATTATTACAAAAGATCGGGCTGCATTATGGGGATAGTGTTCACTTAGTGATTTCAAAGAATGGTATTATAAAGTTTGCTGCCAGCCTTCCTTTTGTGAAAACCTTTGCGGCAGTGCCTGAGCAGCAGGAACTTGCTTATGTCAATAGTTTGATGAACTTGTCCATCTCTGTTAACCAGGGCAATTTTGCGGAAAAGCATTTAATACAAAGCGGACCGGATTGGAAGGTGGAGGTAAGTAGAAACAGACAGGCAATTAGTCAGTAATGGAAAAATTTAAACACAGAGGTCAGGAGGGAGGAAACATAGAGGTCGCAGAGGATTTCTCTGTGAACTCTGTGTTTCTTCCTCCGGTTGTTCTCTGCGTTAAAAAAATTCATTCAACCACTTATCTCTTTCTCTTCTTACCCTTAGGTTTTTCCGGTTGCTTTTCCTCTTGCCGGCCTTCAGCCAAAGAACTCACCAACACCCATTCATAATCAAGCTGTCTTTTTGTAAGGTTAGCCGAAATAACTTTGATGCGTATCTTATCACCCATCCTGAATGTGCGCCCGCTACGCCTGCCCACTAAACAATAATCGGATTCTATATGCTGAAAATCGTCATAGTTATGCAGACTATGGATGCTTACCAGTCCTTCACACTTATGCTCAACCGTTTCTACCCAGAATCCGAATGAAGAAACACCGCTTATCACTCCCTCAAATTCTTCGCCCAGGTAGTTTTGCATATACTCCACCTGCTTGTATTTATTTGCTGCCCGCTCCGTTTCCATTGCCGCCCTTTCACGGTCGCTGCAATGTTTACATTTGGCTTCCATCTTCTTATCAGGCTTCACTTCTTTATCAAGCACTTCCTGAAGCACACGATGCACCAGTATATCGGGATAACGCCGGATGGGGGAGGTAAAATGCGTGTAGTGTTTGAAACCCAATCCATAATGACCGATATTTTCAGCGGTGTATACCGCTTTAGCCATCGTTCTGATGCCTAGCTGTTCCAGAACATGCTGTTCAGGTTTTCCCTTTACTTCTTCCAGCATCATATTAAAAGATGCTGCAATACCCTGTGGCGTTTCTGTTTCAAATGTATGACCGTATTTTTTGGCGAACGCTACAAATGGCTTTAATTTTTCCGAATCAGGAGTATCATGAACACGATACGGCATTGGTACGGGCTTTTTATTTATTTTGAATTTAGCAACATGTTCCGCTATGCCCCTGTTGGCAAGCAACATAAATTCTTCAATGAGCTGGTGTGCTTCTTTGCTTTCTTTTATCATAATACCAACCGGCTTGCCATGAGGATCTAACTTGAACTTAACTTCGGAAGAAGAAAAATTAATGGCGCCTTTTTGAAATCGTTGCTTGCGGAAAGTTTGAGCCAGGCGATTAAAGATCAGCACTTCATCTTTGTACAGTCCATCCTGCTTTTCTATAATTTCCTGCACTTCTTCATAAGTAAAACGGTGATTGGAATGTATCACGGTTCTGCCTATCCATGTTTTTTTGATCTGGGCTTTCGGAGTTATTTCAAATACCGCGGAAAACGTAAACTTGTCTTCATGTGGCCTGAGAGAACACAGTTCATTAGAGATGCGTTCCGGCAGCATGGGATTTACACGGTCAGGTAAATAAACAGACGTGGCCCTTTCATAAGCAGATTTGTCCAGCTCGGTATCGGGTTGAACATAGTGACTTACGTCGGCTATATGAACGCCGATTTCGTAATTGCCATTATCAAGCACTTCGTAAGATACCGCGTCATCAAAATCCTTTGCGTCGGCAGGGTCAATCGTGAATGTTAATATGGAACGAAAATCTCTTCTTTTAATAATTTCATCTTCAGCTAACAGATCGGGCAAACGTTCAGACTCTTCCAGCACATCATCTGCAAATTTTAACGGGAAGCCACTGCCCATAAGCAGTTCTTTCATAGCCATATCATTTACATCACCCGCATTCATCACCTGAACTACTTCACCCTCCGGTTTCTTCTTTTTATCCCACTCCGTTATTTTTACCACCACCCTGTCCTTGTCTGCAGCGCCGTTTAATTTATCGAGTGGAACGTAAATATCAGGAACCGCTTTATCCGCCTCGGCAATAAAAAATGCAAAGCTGTTACCAATCTCTATCCGGCCCATGAACTCATTCTGCTTTCTTGAAATCACCTCAGTTACCTCTCCCTGCTTTCTTCCGCTTTTTCCTGACTCGCTTAATATTTTTACCCGCACTTTATCACCATGCATAGCAGTATTAAAATTATTGGGACGAATGAGAATATCAGTATCAAGATTTTCAACGATTACATATCCCATCCCCGACCTGGTAATATCCAACACTCCCTGGTAGCTATCGTAAAGAGCGGGTTTGGATTTTTTTTTAGTTTCATTGGTTCCCATGGATAGTAATTTAGAAAGTGTAATTAAAGTTATGTATAAAAGTTTTCACAAGGTTATTAAACTGCTGCCCGCCCTTAAAAAGAAACTCATGTTCAATTGGTATAACGTACAAGGGCAGGTTGGTAAGCGCATTTGAAAATTTGGTAAGCCTTACGGCATCTTTTTCCGTAGTAAGAACCATCTTAAAGGTAGCTTCAATACTATTGAACTTTTCTATAATATCTTTCAGGTCATCGATCGTAAATATCTGGTGATCGCTAAAATTTAATTGGTAATAGGCCGCCGTCTTTTCCTGCAAATATTTTTTTAGCGGAGCAGGATTCGCTATACCAGTAACGAGCAATACTTCCAGTTTGTTATTTAACGGAAATAATTCCCTGGTAAAAATATGATAAGGCAGGCCATAACTTATAGCGGAATAAAAAAGATGCTGGTGAGGCAATGGTGCTATTTCGATTTCAATATTTTCAAATTGTTGTTGCGTGGTTTGAGGCGGGCATTTAGTAATCACTATTATGTCTGCTCGCTTATAGCTGCTTCTTTCATCCCGGAGGTCACCTGTGGGTAAATACCAGTCACGCGTAAAAAGATTATTATAATCTACAAGCAAAATATTGTAACCTGCTTTTACGGCCCTGTGTTGAAAAGCATCATCCAATATTATTACAGAAGTATCAGGGCGGTCATGTAATAACTGCGGAATTGCTTCCAGCCTTTCTTCTCCTACGGTAACGGCTATGTCTGGAAATTTAATGTGAAAAAGCATGGGTTCATCACCGATTTCCAGTGCCGTACTGTTTGCATCAGCCAAAGCATACCCCTTCGTTTTTCGTTTGTATCCCCTGCTTAGCGTTGCCACGCTAACATCATCTTTTAAAGACCTGACCAGGTATTCTACCATGGGCGATTTACCCGTTCCTCCTGTGGAAAGGTTCCCTATACATATTACAGGCAGGTTAAAAGAGGCCGATTTAAAAATATTTGTATCGTACAACCGATTCCTACACCAGATAACCGCAAAATATATAAAAGAGAAAGGAAACAAAAGCACCCGTATGGTACCCAGTAAAGGAAAATTAGAATTCATAGATTTTATTCGGAGTAATGCATATGCTTAAAGGTACATCAAATTTATTGACGTCGTCTATTGACACTTCGGGTTCAAAATAAGAAAAGCCGATTTTAATAATATTAGTCCTGCACCTTGTAAGGAACCTGTCATAAAAACCTTTACCATAACCTGCCCTGAAACCATTCCTGTCAAAAGCAAGTAAGGGAACGAATACTACATCAATTTCGTCAGCAGGAATCTCCTCACCGGAAACAGGTTCGTAGATTCCGTATTCATTTTTAAGGTAATGCGTATCGTCATCAACAAGTATAGGCTTAAAAGTATTTTCGGGTAGGTTCATAACAGGAAAGGCTAGTTGCAATTCCGGGATTTGAAAGGATAAATAATCAACCATCAGGTGAGTATTTACTTCAGCCTTCTCATCAATTGGCCAGAAACTTAAAACCACTTTAATATCTCCCAATGAAAGCTGTTGAAATTGAATCAACAGCAAACTGTCAAGCTGCACAAGGTGTTGCTGGGAAAGTTGGCTTCTTTTACCCAGATAAACTTTACGTAGTTCTTTTTTAATCATAACGCTTGCTTGTCTAACAGCTGTAGCAGTCTTTCCCTGAATAACAAAGCATATCCGGATAAAACTTCCCGGTTAATCGTTTTTAATGCAGGAATGGAGCCTATCAAAGGATACCCGCTCCAGCGGACTATTTCATCCTGGTACTGCATATACTCATCGTTAAAAATCCAGCCAATAACTTCTACACCACGCTGCCTGCAGACTTCAGCAGTTAGTAAGGAATGATTGATGCTTCCCAGATAATTCCTGCTCACCAGAATAACTTTTGCCTTTAATGCAAGGATCAGGTCCACTACAAACTCATCATCGTTCAGGGGAACCAGTAGTCCTCCGGCTCCTTCTATCACAAGGTGATTTGAATCAGGTTGCTTATTTGCAACAGAGAGATAGTGTGCTGTTATGAGGTTTAGGTCTATCCGTTTCTTTTCATTTCTGGCGGCGATATGCGGAGATGCAGGAGTGGATAAATTATAAACTTCAGGAAGGCATTTTTGCCCTGTGTCTATAAAGCTGGCAACAAGTTCGCTGTCTGTGCCCTCTATGTTACCTGCCTGTACAGGTTTCCAGTAATCGGCCTGCAATGCATTGCTTACTATAACGGAAACAATCGTTTTACCTACATTGGTGCCCGTACCTGTTATAAACACCGGTATCATGACTGTTCACTGTTTATGAATACAGAAAAAATAGTAGTACCGTACTTCCTGTTTGTTTTAAACAAGGCAAAATTGCTGTAATCGTTGCGGGGAGTGTGTTCCAGCACAAACCAGCCATTTGTTTTCAACATTTTTTTTTCTACTACCAGCTCGGGCAGCCTGTCAATAGTTTCCAGGGCATATGGTGGCCCTGCAAATATGAAATCAAATTTCTCGGTACATTGTTCCATATACTTAAACACATCCATACGAACCACATCAAAATTTCCAACACCTAACGAAGCAGTAGTTTTTTTTATGAACTCATACATAGCAGGATCTTTTTCAACAATGGTAAGCTCTTTTACACCACGGGAGGCAAGCTCATAACTGATGCTGCCAGTACCGCCAAACAGATCAAGTGTTTTAAGTTCATCAAAATCAAGGTTATTCTGCAAAACATTAAAAAGGCCTTCCTTTGCAATATCTGTAGTAGGACGGGTGTAAGGCATTTTAGACGGTGGATTTATTTTCCTGCCTCCAAAGTTTCCGCTTATGATACGCATAGTGCCAGTTTCAATAGGGGTGAAAAAAAATGTTCAGGAAACAAACGCAATTGGTCGGGAACAACAATCTCCTTTGGCATCAGATCTAATTCAACCCATTGAAAATATTTAAGGAGCTCTTCATACATGGCTGAGTTCTGATCAATCATTCCACCTACCGACAACGGTGTTTCATCCTGTTTCAGCTGAAATCGCTGGTAAATATTCAACAGCTGCCAGGCAATATCTTCTGTTGTTTGATACGTCATGTTTTGAATAACCTGTAATTGCCTGCCTGCAAAAACGGCTGCTGTTATTTCATTAGGCTTGAATACGACACTTACATGATCGGTGATGGTCTTTTTATCTTTGAACTTACAATTCAGCCATAAACTATAATAATGACAATAGGTGCAGGCCTGAAACCGCCGCTGAAAAAAATCATCCAAAACCGGTGGTATCCTGTAAATGATATGCATTCCGGCATCCTCAATTTTTTCACTCAACGTCAGCCCTTTGTTAAGATAACCAAACATTAAACCCAGCATTCCTTTATTAAGGTCTTCATCAAAATGTATTGCGGGTACCAAACAATTTTCCGGCCAGTTAAATAACACCCGGCACGACGACATGTTTTCTTTAAGTACAGGATCTTCATTTACTGTTTCTTCCAGAATGTTCACCATTTCCTGATTGCTGTTATAAGATAGCTGGTAATATTTTAAACCAATAACTGAATTTCCGTTAAGTACCGTATAATAAAAATAATCAGGACTTACCTCTATAACCAGGCTGCAATGCTCCCATTCATTAGGCGCCAGGTCTTTCAGGATAATATCAAAAACGGGTGTATTCATAAGATGTTACTGGCTGCAATATTAATTATTAATTGTTAATGATTAATGATTAACGGATAATTGCAGCTGTAGATACTTTTAATAATTCTAATAGATGATTAATTACATTGAACACCATCCATTAATCATTAATAATTAATCATTAACTATTAAATTGCTGCATGGCAAACATAAGTGCAACCTCTGATCTGAAAGTAGTGATCTCAAACAGGCAAATAATAAAAATTGCTTTGCCTATCAGCTTTGCTATTTTTATACCACAAATAAATTTTGTTACCAACAGTGTTTTTCTGGGCGGATTAGGAGTAGAGTCCCTTGCTGCAGCAGGTATTACAGGTGTTGCATACCTTCTTTTTTCTGTAATAGGCCTGGGATTGAATAACGGGTTACAAATCCTGATAGCAAGAAGGGCCGGAGAGAACCGGGTTGATGAAATCGGAAAGCTTTTTTCACAAGGCGTTATTATTTCTCTGGTGTTTGCTACGGCAAGCATCTTATTTATGTACCTGGTAGCACCCGGTTTGTTGCAGTTTGCTTTAAAATCAGCAATTATACAGGCCAAATGCATTCATTTCCTTCGCATCCGGATATGGGGACTTCCCTTTTTATTTATTTACCAGATGCGCAATGCATTATTGGTAGGCACCAACCAAAGCCGGTATCTGATAGCCGGCTCTCTCGCTGAAACGGTTGTAAATATTTTTTTTGATTACGGTTTTATCTATGGAAAAATGGGACTGCCGGAGCTGGGTTTTAACGGCGCCGCATACGCTTCCATTATTGCGGAAATAACAGGAATGGTAGTAGTATTTGCGGTGATCCATTATAAAGGCATCACCAAACGATTTCATCTTTTTGAAAAGTTCACAAAAGATACTGCCACCATGCAATTGATTCTTAAGCAATCATCTCCTATCATTTTTCAATATGTAATAAGCATCGCCACCTGGCAGTTCTTTTATATACTTGTAGAACATCATGGCGAAAGTTCCCTGGCCATTTCAACCACCATGCGAAATCTTTTTGGATTGTTTGGAGTTTTTACCTGGGCTTTTGGTGCAACAAGCAGTACTATGGTGAGCAATATCATCGGGCAGGGTATGAAAGACAAAGTACCCTGGCTCATAAAGAAAATAATGTTGATCAGCGTAACTATAGGTGTCGGCTTTTTTTGTTTACTTAATATTTTTCCGCGTGTTTTCTTATCTGTCTTTAATCAAAGTGATGATTTTATAAATGATGCCATACCTGTGGTAAGAGTGGTTTCTTCCGCGCTTGTTATAATGTCGTTCGCCACCGTATGGATCAATGCTGTAATAGGAACCGGCAGTTCAAAGGTTAGTCTTGCCATTGAGGTCATTACTATAATAGTGTATTCGATATATGTTTACGTAGTTTTAGAAGTACTGCAGTTATCAATCGTAGTAGGATGGATGTCGGAATGGGTATACTGGCTGATAACTTTTAGCTTGTCATGGCTGTATATCAGAAGCGGCAGGTGGAAGAAGAAGGAAATTTAGTAGTTAATGATTAATTATTAATAATCAATTAACCATTAAAGCTTCTCTTAATCGTAATACCCACCTTACCCTGGAAATTTTCTATTGGGGCATTCAGCTTAAAAATAGAAATACTTATTTCCCGTATCAAAGAATATTTATGCCTGATCTTGATAATTAAT
>CAXSIE010000059.1:11487-14410 GCA_964237295.1 uncultured Flavihumibacter sp.
CCATTCGTTTTTTTACAATTTCATAGAGGTCCTCATAATTAATTAAGCCGCTCAAATCATCCTTCTTAATATTATCATCATCATAGCTCACAGTAAGGTTTAACTGAAAGTTATTGCCTACCAGGGCTTCACCTTCATATATTCCATGAAATGCATAAAAATTCAGATCATAAAGATGCACACTTAACATAAAGGAGATTTATTCCATGATCTTGTAATACTGATGCGTTTTATACAATTCCTTTTTCAGATAAGTATCTTTCCGCATCAAGGGCGGCCATACAACCGCTGCCGGCCGCGGTAACAGCCTGCCTGTAAATTTTATCCTGCACATCGCCACTTGCAAAAACACCTTCAATATTTGTTTTCGAGGTACCCGGAACAGTTTTTATATAACCGGCTTCATCCATATCGAGCCATTCTTTAAATATGTCTGAATTAGGTTGATGGCCTATTGCTACAAAAAAACCGCTGATAGGTATCTCCTGTTTCTCACCGGTTTTATTATTAAGGATACGAACGGTATGCACCCTGTTTTCACCCAGTATCTCATCAGTCTCCGTATGGTAATATATTTTTATGTTGGCTGTTTTTTTTACCCGCTCCTGCATTACTTTAGACGCTTTCATCTCATCTTTACGAATGAACATGTGAACGGTGGTGCAAAGCTTACTCAGGTAAAGCGCTTCTTCGGCAGCAGTATCTCCGGCTCCTACAATAGCAACTTCTTTCTGACGAAAAAAGAAGCCGTCGCATACCGCGCAGGCGCTCACTCCAAAACCATTTAAACGTTGTTCGCTTTCCAGTCCCAGCCATTTAGCCGAAGCTCCCGTTGCAATAATAACCGCATCGGCAATTATTAATTTTTCATCATCAATCCATACTTTATAAGGCTGTGATGAAAAATCAACCTTTGTAGCCAGTCCGTAACGTACATCACTTCCCATGCGTACTGCCTGTTTCTCAAAATCCACCATCATTTCCGGTCCCTGAACACCATCTGCATAGCCAGGGAAGTTTTCCACTTCGGTAGTAATTGTTAACTGTCCGCCTGGCTGTATACCCTGATAAAGTACAGGTCTTATATTCGCTCTTGATGCATATATAGCCGCTGTATATCCTGCCGGCCCTGAACCAATGATAAGACATTGTACTTTCTCTCCTGAATTTTCGCTCATATTATAGTAAGAATTATTAATAGTTAATGATTAATTATTATTTGCTGATGATTCAATATTATAATCATTAGAAAGCAAACGTTTAATTTTACCTGTTGCAGTACTACTATACCTCATACCTATTTAGGAATGATTAAAGACTTATACTGCACCGCATATCCGCCAAAATAGCCAAGCGCTCCGCCCTGAATATTACCCAGTACTTTTGTTGGTGTTGAAAAAGGATTACCGATACTTGAATAGCTGTATTCCATCGTACGCCAGAAGTCAAAAGTTGTTTTATCAATATTACAGAGTTTTACGGTAACGGTATCTCCCCTGTTAAAGAAAGAATACGCTTCGGGATCAATCTTCGTATTCCTGTCTACTCCGTGCTCTACTTCAATGTCGTAAGTTGTTCCATCAATAATCTGGTCATCAAAAACAGAATTAAGTCCGGGCAAATAAGCACCGTTTGCTGTTTTGGTATAATAACGGATATAATTTCCAAAGCCAGGAGGATCTGTCACCCTGCTCATCAATATTACTTTAGAGCTATCCGGATTACCAGGTGATTTTATCCACCACAAAGAATCAATTTTTTTGGCTAAAGCAGGTATCGTTGTGGAAGAACTGTATAATTTATCCCCTGATTTTATTTGCATCGAATAGGTTTTATTAAATTCCCCTAAAAAATTATGCTGCATGGAAGAATCAACCGTATAATAATAAACATCAATGAATGCAGCGGTTTTATAAGAGTACTCTTTCAGCACCTGTTGTTTTAAACCATCAGATACCGTTATAGTGGCACCATGAACAAAAGAGCTTAAAAGTATTTCAGGAGATATCTTACTAAAATAATTCAGGCTGTTTGACAGCAGCACAAGAGGCGGCTGGCCATTTTCAATTGTAGCATCCACAACAAGCCCTGGCGCTGTCTGATCCAGTTTGAATGTAACAGACTTCTCGCAGCTGGTTAATAAGAGTACCACTAACAAAGAGCACATTATTTTCATTAATGCAAAATTACTTTTAAATTCCTCCCATCATGACTCCGGGATATTGTTGTTAAGTTAAGCATGAAATTACATATAAATTGCTATCAACTGTCATCAGATCAATGAGTACGATGTTTCCTCATGCAGCTGACTGCCGACCGCCGAGCATGCATCCATACCTCATCAACACAATGTTATTGTAACAAATATCAGGTATAATAAGTTGCATAAAAAAACCGGTGAATGTATCACCGGTTAAGAAATAAGTTAAAAGAATATTACCCTAGATATGCTTTCAATGCGTTGCTATAACGTGCTTTCTGTAAACGTTTGATAGCTCTTTCTTTAATCTGTCTGATACGCTCTTTGGTAAGATCGTATTTTTGTCCTATCTGTTCTATAGTAACGCCATTTTCACCATCCAGTCCGAAATACGCGTTTACAATTTCTGCTTCCCTTGGAGAAAGCGATTTTAATACCCGGCGAATTTCATTTCTCAAAGAATCCTGCATTACATCTTCATCCGTTTCATCGCCACCTTCCAGTAAATCTCCCATTGCAACATCTTCTGCTTCGTGAACCGGAGCATCTAGTGAACTATGTCGTGTGTTACTTTGAAAGATATTATTGATTTCAGTTTCACTCATCTCCAGGATCTCAGCCAGTTCTTCTGTGGATGGTTCTCTTTCATGTTCCTGCTCAAAAGCCATATAGGCTTTATTTGCTTTGTTATAAGTGCCAATTTTGTTTTGAGGCAGGCGGACT
>CAXSIE010000059.1:14420-16640 GCA_964237295.1 uncultured Flavihumibacter sp.
CGTCCCTGCTCTGCCAGCGCCTGTAAAATGGACTGGCGAATCCACCATACGGCGTAAGAAATAAATTTAAAACCTTTTGTTTCATCAAAGCGCTGTGCTGCTTTGATCAGGCCGAGGTTGCCCTCGTTAATAAGATCGCTTAATGATAACCCCTGGTGCTGGTACTGTTTTGCCACAGAAACCACGAAACGTAAATTGGCCTGAACCAATTTGTCAAGTGCTCTCTGGTCGCCCATTTTGATGCGCTGTGCTAAAACTGTTTCCTCTTCCGGAGTGATCATCGAAATCTTTGAAATCTCCTGTAGATACTTCTCAACCGCTTGCGAATCCCGGTTGGTAATTTGTGTAGCAATTTTAAGTTGCCTCATGCCTTTCTGAATTTGGTAATAAATAACGTTTAAAAGACAAAATAAGTTTTCCAAACATAGCAAACAAAGCGTTAATTTGGATCATTGAAGGAATATACTACAAAATTACTTCCTAAAATCTTAAGTTCATAGCTTTTAGCAATAAAAGACTGCTAGGAAGACAATAATAATTGTATTTTATACATTTATACAATGAAACACTTAGTTTCTGTTTAAGTTTATTGGATTTACCTTAAACCCTATTTTAGAAAAGTTACAAAAAAATTAATTTGTATAACTAATCTATTAGTTATATGTTTACATAACTAAACTCTTAGTTATGTTTAAAAGTCTTACAAAATCTGAAGAACAGGTCATGCAGGTTCTCTGGAAACTGGAGCAGGGATTTCTTAAAGACATTCTTGAATTAAGTCCGGAACCCAAACCACACTCCAATACCATTGCTACCCTTTTAAAAATACTGGTGGAAAAAGGTTTTGTAGCATACGAAGTGCAGGGACGAAATAATATTTACCGCCCCAAAATAACAAAGGAGGAATACGGACAAAAAAGTATCCAGCAACTGGTAAAAGGATACTTTGAAGGATCACCCGCCAAATTAGTATCGCATTTTGTTTCTGATAACAAACTAACCCAGCAGGAACTGGAAGATTTACTGGCACAGATTAATTCATCTAAAAATCGCGGCAAATGATATTACTTATTTATCTGCTAAAACTGGTAAGCTGTACCGCTTTGTTTTACAGCTATTATTTTTTCCTGCTTCGTAATAAAAGAATGCATCAGTATAACAGGTTTTACATTCTTGCAAGTATAATTTTATCCATTGTTCTTCCATTGGTTAAACTGCCATTGCTGTTAACAGGTAATGAAGACCAGGTAAGTACCAAACTTCAGGGCATTGCTTTTGGTGGTTGGGAAGATGAAATTGTTATTACAGCGAAACAAGGCTTTCTCCATTCACTTATTACCGCACAAAATATAATTGCCGCTATTTATATAACGGGGTTGCTGCTGGCTTTGTACCCGGTGATAAAATCCATTGCTTACATAAGATTGCTCTCGCTACAACATAAAGCTGAAGCGTTTGATAGCATCCGGTTTTATGACACTGCCGAGCCCGGCACTCCTTTTTCTTTTTTTAACACTGTTTTCTGGAACAAGAATATTTCAATAGAAACCGAAGAGGGGCAGCAGATACTCAGGCATGAATTGTATCACATTAAACAAAAGCACAGCTATGATATTCTGTTTATGCAGTTAGCCTGTTCCCTGTTATGGTTTAATCCATTCTGTTACCTGATAAGTAAGGAGCTGAAGGTGGTACATGAATTTCTTGCCGACGAATATGCCGCCTCGGGAACCGACAGGCATCATTATGCAAAATTGCTGGTAATGCAGGCTATCTCCCCAAAACAGGTTTTCATTTCAAATCAATTTTTTTATAACCAAATAAAAAGGAGGATCAACATGATATTACAAAACAATACTACCCAGTACAGTAATTTTAGAAAGGCTATGGCAGTGCCTGTTTTATTGCTGATATTCTGTGCCTGTTCCGTGAAGAACAAGGATGAAATACAACCACCAAAAGTGGCCCGGACGGAAACGAATAAAGCGAGTGAAAAAGTAGATAGTATCTTAATAACTGCACCGGCAAAAGATGATCAGGAGTTTTTACATGCAACAGGCAATGATGTAATATTCAGCAAAGTAGAGATAGAACCAAGTTTTCCGGCCGGATCAAACGGCTGGATGAGGTATCTTAATAAAACATTCAGGTACCCGCAGGAAGCCCAGGAAAAAGAGATTCAGGGCCCTGTGGTCGTACAGTTTGTTGTTGATAAAGAGG
>CAXSIE010000060.1:0-8001 GCA_964237295.1 uncultured Flavihumibacter sp.
CAATTACCGACTATTACCAACCAAAAGTTTAATGAGTACTTGAAGGAAGTTGGAGAACTGGTTGGAATCGATGACACCGTTCGAATTATTCGTTTCAGTGGCGTAAAAGAAGTGGAGACCCGGCAATCTAAGTATAAGTTTATGTCTTCGCATATGGCCAGGCGAACCTTTGTAACGTTGATGATTGAAAAGGGTGTGCCGTTGACAATGATTCAGAAAATCACACAGCATTCGGATTTGCGGACGCTGCTTAAGTATGAGGGGCATAATGACAAGTCGTTGGAGATTGCTTTTGAGAAAACTTAATATAATATTGTTCATGATTGTTGGTACCAATAGACGAAAAGTTCACAAATTGTGAACTTTTAAAATTAAGTGTACATTTGTCATCATTAAATATAGCAACGTGGAAACGCTTAAATACAAAGTAATTACCAATAAAAGTCAATATAAAGAATACTGTAACCTATTAGAGCAATTGGTATTTTTAGATTCAAAAGACCGCAATACAAAAGACGAAATAGCATTACTAACATTGCTTATTGAAAAGTGGGATGCTGAACACATTCCCTTTACTGAATTAGACCCGATTCAACTACTTCATTCGTTTATTAAAGACCATAAATTGAAAGCTAAAGACCTTGTATCTGTACTTGGAATTAGTAAAGGGTATGTTTCAGATATCCTTCATTATAAAAAAGGGCTTTCTAAGGAGGTAATCAGAAAGCTGGCTGATTATTTCAAAGTTTCTCAAGACGCGTTTAATCGTCCTTACAAGTTGGTTGTTCCCGATAATTCTCATTTGTGGAATGCGAGTGTGATATTACGAAGAAAGAATTAGCTGTTATTTAAAATATCCACTGTGACGATTGCATGTTTGAAACCTTAAATGCAAATGATTATACATAGCCGGGCAATCCACTGCTACTTTAAACGATTATAAATTGTCAAGTAAACCGATCAGATTACTTGACAAATATTAAAAATCCCGTTTTTTTTTAATGACTATCATAGCGTAAGTGGGGCGAAGGTGACGAAATTAAAGACGGTACCACCTTCACCTATGAAGAGTTGCGGATCAACCAGTAAAACAAATTATTATTTGTAGTAGTTACTATTCGATTTGACAAGTTATCAGGATGAGTAAGGAATTAGTCTAGCAAATTCCCCGGATATTTTAATGTGCCCAAGTCATCCACTTTCCGAAGCGGGGTAAGAAGATACCTAGCAGCGAGATGACCCGAATTCGGGCACCCATGTATCGTAACCGAACACCGAAGAACACATAGCTAGTCCATAAATAATTGTTTATCATATAAGTATTAATTCGGTATTCTATTTGAACATATACTTCCGTGTTTTTCCCAAAATGAATTTTATGCTTAAAAACTATTGGATCGTGGCTTGGCGTAGCCTCGTTCGCAATAAAATTTATAGCCTCGTGAATGTGCTGGGCTTATCGTTGGGTATTTGTGCCTGTTTGGCCATTTATCTGATTACCCGGTACGAATTCAGTTTTGATAACTTTCATCCGGACCGTGACCGTATCTTTTGTGTGGACGCCGTGTTGTATAATGGCCATTGGAATTGCGTCCCTGGCCCTATGCCGGCGGCCATGCGCCGGGAAATGACCGGCTTTCAGACCGTGGCTGCCTTTCATGCCTATGGGGCCAGCGTAACGATACCTGGCGGCCGTGATGAAAAACCAAAGATCTTCGACGACAGCCATGACATCGCTATCGCGGAGCCACAATACTTCGACATCTTTCGCTACCGGTGGCTAAGCGGAAATGCCGCGACTTCCCTGGCCATGCCCAACTCGGTTGTGCTTACCGCGGAAAAGGCTAGACAATACTTTGGTGATCTTGCCCCGGACAGGATCATCGGCAGGACCATCTATTACCGGGATTCGCTGATGGTCACGATAACAGGGATCGTCGCCGATTGGACAGGCAACAGTGATTTTAATTTTAGCCAATGGATCTCTTATGCAACAATCCCCGTTAGTTTTTTTCAGCGTGAGATAACGCTGGACAGTTGGGACAAATTGGATCGTTCCAGCCACGTTGTAGTCAAACTGGCAAAGGACGTTAAGCCTTCACAGGTAGATGCACAATTTACCGCCTTTGCCAAACGGCACTTCGGCCCAAAACCGGCGTTCGCCGGCCGTTTGCAACCGCTGTCAGGCAGCCATTTTCACCAGGAATATGGCGGTATAGGCAGGAAGGCCAGCCTGCCGGTCTTGTACACGCTCATGGCAGTGGCAGGCTTTATCCTTATTCTTGCCATTGTCAATTTTGTCAATTTGTCCACTGCGCAATCTATGCAAAGAGCGAGAGAGATCGGCGTCCGAAAGGTGCTGGGCGGCAGCAGGTCGGGCATCGCCGTGCAATTTTTTACTGAAACCTTAATGTTGACGGTAGCTGCGGTAGGTATTGCGGCGTTCATAGTAAAGCCGTTGTTCAGCGTGTTATCCGATCTTATACCGGCGGGAGTTCATTTCCGGTTGACTGGTGCTACGCTTTTATTTTTGTTGTTGGTAACTGCAGTAACTACCCTGCTTGCGGGGATGTACCCGGCGAAGGTGCTGGGTAACTATCAGCCCACCGTGACCCTGAAAGGGCTCACTGCGGTGCCAGGCAGCGGAAAAGGGGCGCTGCGCAGAGGTCTTATCGTCTTTCAATTTACCATATCGCTGTTGTTTATTATAGCGTCCGTCGTCATTGGTGCGCAGCTGCGGTACGTGCTGCATGCAAATCTTGGTTTCAAAACGGATGCGATCATCACACTCGGCGGTCCACGTGACAACACACTGGCTAACTCATCTTTTGGTTCAGATAGAAACAGAATTCGGCAACGTGCTACCGACGAGACGGTTAAGACTGCGGTGCTGATGGAAAAGATACGGCAGCTGACTGGCGTAGAGCAGGTGATCAGAGAGTGGAGGTCGCCGATGGACCAGAAACATACGGGATTCGGCGGTGGCGGGCTGAAGGGAAGTGATGAGAAGCCGATCGACGTATCCCTTCATTACGGCGATGCAAACTACATCACTTTTTATGGGATAAAGCTCGTGGCGGGGCGAAATTTGCTTCCTGGCGACAGTAGCAGGGAACTGCTGATCAGTGAGACTTGTGCTCATGCATTGGGTTTTACGGATGTGAGCAAGGCCATTGGCCGTGAGGTGGTCGTCGGTCCCGGCGAGGCTTATCCCATAGCCGGAGTGGTTGCCGATTTTTATGAGAACTCTTTTCACCAGGCAACCTGGCCAGTCATCATCAAACACAATCCAAGGAGTGAGACCACCATTGCGGTAAAAATCGCTGCGAAGGGCATGACCGCCAGCGACTTGAAAACCCTTATGGGCCATATGGAGGAGGATTGGAAGACCATGTTCCCCGGGAAGCCGTTTGGCTATTCTTTCCTGGACGATAGCATTGCCAATATGTATGCGGACGATCTTAGGACCGAGCGGTTAACCAATGTGGCGATGGGGATCACCGTTTTTATCTCTTGCTTAGGCCTTCTGGGCCTGGCTATTTTTTCTACAGAAAAAAGGGCCAGGGAGATCGGCATCCGAAAGGTGTTAGGGGCCAGTGTGCCGGGTATTATGGGCATGCTTTGTAAGGAAATCGTTTTGCTGATTGTCCTCGCCCTATTGATCGCCAGCCCGCTGGCCTGGTACTTCATGCATGGCTGGCTGCAGAACTTTGCATACCGCACAGCGCTTAGCGGCTGGATGTTTTTTGCAGCTGGAGCAGCGGCCATAGGAATAGCGCTGCTTACCGTGGGTTTTCAGGCGATGAAGGCAGCAATGGCTAATCCGGTCAAATCATTACGTACCGAATGACCTCCACCTAGAACTGTAAATCTCCTTCTATTTAGAGATATCGTGACTGCAAGATTATGTTACAACTTCTCTAAGGTGTTTGTCAGATCAAATAGTAACTATCACAAATAACACAGCGTAAGTCTATGTGATTCTTAATTAAGTTTCCCTCAGGGTTGCATTGGGGCATCTCATTTGCCAGTTTTAATCCTGGATTTTTCCTTTGCCCATTTTGCCTTGGCATCTCTAAAATTCATAGAAGGGCCGTTTTCCCGGCTTTCGATCCAATTTTTAAATTGCTTTATGGTCAGAGGCTTACCAGGAAGCGCAAGGGAATTAAAATTTGACTTAGCGATGATATTAACAAAATTTTTTTCTTGAAGAGCTAACAGAACCTTCAAGGCATTATCATTAGTTATTTCAAGAGTGATAATTTGCATATTATAGAATTATTAATCGGATTAAAATAGCAAATAACTTAATGTCGCCTGTTACTAAGTGTTCTATCAGCATGGATCATTTGATCCCATACAGCCTTTCTTAAGTTTTATCATATTTTCAACTTACTTCATGAAACAAGGTTTTAATTATATTTCCTTAACTCTCAGCAATAAAATAGAGATAATTTAGCTATTAATGATTTCATAGCCTATAGCATTCTCTTGAACCCATTTACTCTGTTAATCCTTTTTGCATTGCATTCCACTCCGCGGTCGGTCTTTTAGTTAGAACCTCAGTCATTTTAGCATTCAATGAAGAGTCCGAGGATAAGATCACTTTTATTTTACGACCGATAACGTGTGCAGATATTAGACTAAGATAATTGGGATTTACCGTATCGTACAATTCCATTATATCCATGTAGCTATCATAAATATCATCAGAACATAGCTCAAAATAAGCGCTGATAATGTGATCAATATCGATAATATCCTTGGTTCTATCCGGCTTATTAGCAAAAGAAAAGAGCTTTAGAATTACGAGCCCTTCAAGCGAACATACTTTCAATTTTAGCTTCTCACCTATGATTATTTCATCTGTGTGCTGTAAAGCTTCATTGAAACCGGGCATGTCCATTACAAATAACTTTGGTTTATGTAATGTTGTTTCGTATTCTGTATTTTGGATGCCACCAAATGGCAGCAAGTCCAACTCAATCGCTTCCTTATAAAACAGTTTTATAGGTTCCGAGCTGTGCCCTTTGAAATAACCTGTATTAAGCAAAGTTTCTTTTATTATATAGAAATCTTCTTCAGTGCCTACCATTATTGCCAAATCAACATCGTTTGTTTTTCGCAAGCTGACTGATTGCGGTCTTTTTGCTAGTTGTAGATCCCTAGCTATCGCACCAACCACATAAAAATTGATGTCCAGGGATTTAAAGACCCTTTCAATTACTAAAAGCATCTCACCCACCACCGGATCAATGTCGATATTATTCTTCAAAGTATTTGCTTTTTATACGCTCCGCGGTTTCGTAATTTCTGCTATCATAGCTTCCCAGTAGATCAGCGTAAACAATTAATGGAGGGACAATTTGTATTTCGTCCATATTCTTTTCAATGTTGACGGTTTCGTTGTTCCAGAAAATGTTTAGTAGTTCAATATTGCCATTTGGATCCGGTACCAGCTTCAGCAGTTTCATTACCTGCAATTTTTCCAAAGTTGTATACAAGGTAAATTTCTCAGGCTTTAGGAATTTGGTAAGTTTTGATCCCGCCGGTTCACCTCCCCAAAGTATTCCTAATGGCAGTATTAAATCTTTCATTGTAGTATTACCAACAGGTTTAAAACGACCTATCAGTTGTTTAGATCTTAATGTTGTATTGTAAAGAGTGATCCACTTGCTTATCAATTCATCTTTTCTTTCCAAAAACAAAATTGCGTCGTCATTCTTTTTTCCTTCTTTTAGAAAATTTTCATTTTTCAAATTTTCTATTAGTTTACCAACGGTTCCCAAAGCCACCCTGGCAGCATTAGCAATTTCACGGTAAGGTTGGTTTAACATGTCAGGATTCTGCAGCAGCGCAAATACAAATCTCAACCCAGCCGCGTTCCAGAGTACACTTTTACCCGTTTCCCTTTGAGGGGTTACTTTTTGATCATTTATATAAACAAACAGCTGGTTATTACTAATAAAACAATTGCCAGAAGTTTCTAAATAATTTATCCCTTCTGTTTTTAAATGATCTTTTACAGGAGCAGGAATATACCGGCTTACCAGGATAAATTGTCCGTCGTACTTGCTCATTTGGTTTATCAGAGCAGGAATTTGTGTTTCTCTAATTTCATTTTTAATTTGAGCGCTTAAATCAATCCCCGGTTTCTTTCCTATATTAATCATGCCATCCTCTCTATTTTTATGAGTCGCTTGGGGTTTGTATTGAACTTCAATTCCCGTAAGTTCATGAAGTCTTTCAATCGCTTTGTCAACAATGTGTATATCATCCATGTTCTAAGTTTATGAATGTTCGTGATTCACGAACAAACAAATTTAATGAACATACGTGAAAGTAAAAAGTAATGCACTAGCTAAGAGGTCTATGTAGGTTCTCTAATTACGTTTCAAAGCTTTCCTTTTCAATTCACTTGCCTCATTTTCCATATTCCTCGCCCTCTGCAGCATTTCAAGATTTCTCTTGTTTTCTTCTTCAGTTCTTATTACAATTTCCCTGATATCCGGATTAACCCGGTATAAACTGTCCACCTGGTATAAATCAATTTGCAACCGTTTATTCGCTGAATCCAGTTTAAGCTTTCGAAATTTGGTATCATTAGCCACAAAACCATTCAACTTTTCACTGGTCATGTACCACCCGGAACAAACAAGTGAAAGCAAAATAAACAACCCGGCTGTTATCCAGATTAGCTTTGGAATGTGGTGGTGATGGTTTACTTTATTTCCAACAGGCTTTTGAAGAATGCCAATTGCAAGGGTCAACCGTGTAGATAGTTCCTGTACCTTGTTTGAAAGCTGTCCGGGATTAAAAGTTGTTTTCAATCCTTCCACACTTGCAATTAATTGCTGGATATCCTTGGTATGGTCAGCTCCGTTAGTTAATCGTTCTTCAAGCTCAGATAACTTTTTGTCTTGTAACTCCATCTTCTTCACCGCGACTTCCATAAAAACATCGCTTGCTTCATTTGTAAGATTATCCATAATTTTTAGTTTTTCATTTTAAAATGTTAATGTCTTAAACGGCGTGACCGTTTCTTTTTTCTTTGGCGAACAAGATCCTGTGATAATTCACCGGCCAATTGATTATCGGATTGCTCCGGCTTCATTAATACTTCCAGTAACGATTTGCCTGGATGATCATGTTTCATATCTTCTCGATCTGCCGATTTGAAACCAGGTAAACCGATTTGCCTGTGATGTAAATGTTGATCTAAATAGCTTTTTTGATTATCCTGTCTTTGAGCTGGAAGCTGTCTTTGCTGTACTGACAGTGTTCTTTCAAGATTACCCAAGGAAAACTTCCGGTCGACTTTGCTTCCTTTAAAACGGTCCTCCCCTATTTTGAAACTGACTCCCTGTTTCTCGGCAGTCCCGGATTTGACTTTATACTGCGTTTCTATTCCTAGTTTAAGCAAGCGGGCTTCCAACTCTTCCATGTTCCGGCAAGCAGGTAAATGTTCCGTAATTGCAGCATAAATAGTATACCGGTTAGCTTCAACAGCGTTCAAGGCTTCCAGGTTGGTTAAAGCAAGATCCTTCTTAACAGCCGGTATCAATTTGTATTCTTGTGTTAATTGCTGCGCTGCCTGTTTACCCCGGTAACCGATCCAATTATCTTTTATAGTGTTACCATTATTATCTACCATGTTCGCAATGACATGCATATGCAGGTGTGCCTTGTCAGTATGTTTCGTAATTACATATTGAGTGTTGGTGATTCCAATTTCAGCCAGGTACTTTTTTGCGATCTCCGCCATTGTTTTATCTCCCGGATTCTCACCCGGGTAAAAACTTAAGATGCTATGAAAGCAGGCTTGTTTTTTTGATGGTCTCAGTTGATGCTGCAATTCAAAATCCTGTATCATTAATTTATAATCATGATCTCGTACACCTTCACTTACCAGTATCACTGCCCGACTTTCGTCCTGGTGAACATAACGCACCGAACCATAAAATGAATGACCTGTTAACACCTTACTTAACATGACTTAAA